>JARRMH010000409.1:0-2807 GCA_037386205.1 Woeseiaceae bacterium
CCGCGCGTGCCCGGCGCTGCGGCTTCGATGGCGTTGAGGTTCATGGCGCTCACGGCTCCGTGCTTGCTCAGTTCCTCAGTCCGACCTCGAACCGACGCAGAGACGCCTATGGCGGATCTGCGGAAAACCGCGCCCGCATCGTGCTCGAGATCCTGAGCGGAATCCGCGCCCGCTGTGGAGAGAGCTTCAACGTCGGCCTGCGGCTCTCGCCGGAACGCTTCGGCCTGCGGCTGCCGGAGATCGCCGAGCTCGCGCAGCGCGTCATGGTGTCTGGCCTGATCGACTATCTCGACATGTCCCTGTGGGACTACACCAAGCTGCCGGAGGACAAGGGGTTCCGGCAGCGGCCGCTGCGTGATCACTTTCTGGAGCTCGAGCGCGGCCGCACCCGGCTCGGCGTAGCGGGGAAGATCGATTCGGGCATGGCTGCGCGCGCCTGTATCGACGATGGCTTCGACTTCGTCTCCATCGGTCGGGCCGCCATCGTTCACCATGATTTCGTCCGGCGGATTGCCGACGATCCCGGTTTCACCATGGCGGCCCTGCCGGTCACCGTTGAACGGCTGCGCGCGGAAGGGCTCGGTCCGGCCTTCATCAACTACATGCGCCGGTGGGAAGGGTTCGTGGAGCCGGATGCCTGCACCGACACGCGAGGCTGAACCTCAACGCGATGTGCGCAGCAACGACACCCCGCGGGCTACCTCTGTGGATGAGCAGGCCGGGTCAACGGGCGATAGAGCGGTGAGAAAGCTCTCCTGCAATTGTCCGCGTCTCGATGCTCCGCCGCCACTTCTGGTCAGATCGCAGCGAGATCGATAGGTTGGCCCATGACCAGGTGCGGGCCGCTGGCCCGACGGCGCCTCGCACGAGGGTGGGACTTTCGTGACTGACCCTGGCGTTACCGACCCTGACCCTGGTCGAACTTGTAGTAGGTGGCGTTCAGATAGTCGACGACATCATCGACGTCGTCGTCGGACCATTCTGTACCGGTATTCTGCGCGCAGCGATTGACCTGCTTGACCAGCGCCTGTCTGCTAGCCACGAAACGCTCGTCGCGCGTATAGACGCTGTCGTCGTGGCACTTCATGCAGTGCTCATCGTGCAGTTGCTCGCCGCGTTGAACGTCGGCGAGGCAGACCATCGACATCGTCATCGCGATCGTAAACGAAATTGCCTGTCTGATAACGTCATCCTCCGTTTTCGCGAACCCAGCTCGTTCGTGCCCGAGAGTAACAGTTTACAGGTGGAGACACGGCCATTGATACTCGCCGGCGTGCCGCCATGCGTTAGCGCGCCACCGGCACCGTCAGAACCGGCGCCCCTTCCGTGGCGGCCGAGCTCTTCGAAATGGCGATCGACCACAGCGTGCCGAGGAGCTTGAAAAAGCGCTTGGTGGGCAGATCGTTCTTGCCGATGTAGTACCACTCGTCGCTGTAGGAGACGGGGCGCGAAGTTTCGCCAACGCGGTCCGACCGCGGGGACCACTTCCGGAGGCCCTGCGTTCCGAGGAAACAAAAAAAGGCCGCCCGCAAGCGACCTTTTCCTTGAACTGGCTCCCAGGGGCGGACGCGGCTCCGCGCCCTCGGGACCGAAGGCCTACTTCAACTTGGCGGTTCCTTTCCAGGTGCCCGAACTGCCATTGTGGAACACGTTTTCGCGAGACCAGGTGCCGGAGCCCTCAATACCCTTGAACTTGCCCGTCCCGTTGAAAAATCCCCAGGAGCCGCACAAATCCGGGCAATCCGAAGTATTGCCCTTGTCCATTCTCCACCACCACGTCCCCGAGTTTCCCTGCGAGTCATAGCCGGTGCACATGCCGTCGCTGGAGACCAGCGTGTCGTTGGCGGACATGAGAGACCTCCCGACGCAGTCCGAGCTCATGTTGTCGAGCGGATGCGACGAGTCGGCCGCGAATGTAATCTGCGTGTAATGAGAAATAATAATTTTGCTGCCGTCCGGCAGTTCCTGGGTTATCTCCTGGCCGTTGGACGTTGCGTACCGGCCACTGGTCTCTTGCGCGAAACCTGAGACCGGGACCGTGAGTAGCAATGCGCAGACAATGGACGATGTTTTATGTGACATGTTTTCCTCCCCAAAAAAACCGATCGGGCGCCGTCGTCCGACCGAGTCATCGAGTATACACAGAGTCAACGATTCGGTTGCCGAGAGGACGCGTCCGCCCGTAGCCGGGAGACTGATGGAGTTGCTCAGGTCGAGTCAGTTTTAGTGTTTCGAGAAAAGCTGGCCCCGGTGCTAACGGGCCGGTCCGATTCGGGCGCTTTGCCTGCGGGGTCGTATCAGCATCAGGAGCGTCAGCGAGACGATCAAAGAGATGCCGACGAGCATCGGGACATCGCGCTTGCAATGGCGAGTTGGGATCGATTTGAATCCGGGCAGCCGGTCTGCCAGAGCACCCATTCGTAGCCGATTCGCGAGGCCGAATAGGCCGGCCCCGTGGACAAGGCGACCAGTGCATCGCCGTGATCCTGGTTGATCCGAACAGCGCTGTTGATGGAGGGATCGTTGGCGCCGTCGTGACCGAATACAAAATCTCCTGCCGGCGTCGGCGCATAGAGCATCGTCGCCAACCCCGGGGGTCGATCCCGATTTCCCGTCCGTGGGGCTCCCGCATGATCTCTACTGTGTCGTATGCAAGAAGCGGGAATGTGGGACAACCGGGTATCTGAGCCTGCACGAAGTGACCGAGGTCGCCGGCCGAAGACGACAGGCCGGTGATACTTTCGGCTGCATACCGATAAAGAGGCGCCGGTTCGCCCTGGCTGTCGTACGAACCGGAATATTTTCTT
>JARRMH010000410.1:0-2805 GCA_037386205.1 Woeseiaceae bacterium
ATCCACCCGGCGACCAAGACGTTCCAGGCGATTCGTATCGCCATCAACGACGAACTCGCGCAGCTCGAAAAGGGGCTGCACCAGGCGCTTCGCGTCATGAGAACAGGCGCGCGCCTGTGCGTCATCAGTTTTCACTCGCTCGAGGATCGCATCGTGAAGCGCTTCATGCGCAATGCGTCGCGCGAGTCCGAGCAGTATCGCGGCATGCCCGACGTGCCGCCCGAGCATCGGCCGCAGCTGGCGATCGTCGGCAAGCCGGTCACGGCCAGCGCTGCGGAGATCGCCGCCAATCCGCGCGCTCGCAGCGCCCGCCTCCGAATCGCGGAGCGGACCGGATGAAGCAGCGGCAACCCATTCTGCTCGTCTGCGTATTCGCCGTCGTGTGCGTGCTGAGCGGGCTGGCGCTCGTCTACACCAAGCACGAGTCACGCAAGCTGTTCGTGGAGCTCGAGAAGCTCACGCACGAGCGTGACGAACTCAATATCGAGTGGGGCCAGCTGCAGATCGAGCAGAGCACCTGGGCACAGCATGCGCGGATCGAACAGGTCGCGACCGAGGATCTGTCGCTCGTGCGCCCCGAAGCCACGGAAATATTCGTCATTGAACGTCCATGAAGCGCGGCGCAGAGACAAAACAGCAGACTGCCCGACGCTTCACAGGCAGGGTGTCCCTGGTGGCGGTGTTCTTCGCCATCCTTGCCGTGTCGCTTGTTGCGCGCGCGGTCCATCTGCAGGTGCTCGACAAGGATTTTCTCAATGAGCAGGCGGATACGCGCCATCTGAGAACCGCGAAGATCACCGCGCATCGCGGCACGATTCTGGATCGCAACGGCGAACCGCTTGCCATCAGCACGCCCGTCGATTCCATCTGGGTCAATCCCCGCCAGTTTGCGCCGGCCGTCGACAGAATTCCGCAGCTGGCGCGCACGCTCGGAGTCGATTCACAGATGCTGATGCGGCGCGTCACGCGCAGCATGGACAAGGAATTCCTCTACCTGAAGCGGCACCTGAGCCCGGAGCAGGCGCAGGAAGTTCTCGACCTCGGACTGCCCGGTGTCAGCGTGCAGCGCGAGTATCGCCGCTACTACCCGGCATCCGAGGTGACCGGCCATCTCGTCGGGTTCACGAATATCGACGATGAGGGCCAGGAAGGCCTCGAGCTCGCATTCAATCACTGGCTTGCGGGCGAGTCGGGGGCGAAGCGCGTACTCAAGGATCGTCTCGGGCGTGCGATCGAGAACGTCGCCAGTATCCGGCCGCCGCGTCATGGCAAGGACCTGCGCACGAGCATCGACCTGCGCCTGCAGTACCTCGCCTATCGGGCACTGAAGGGCGCGATCAAGCTGCATAATGCCCGGTCCGGCTCGATCGTGGTGCTCGACGTCCACACGGGCGAAGTGCTGGCGATGGTCAACCAGCCGACCTACAACCCGAACGACCGGTCCCAGTTTGCGGCCGAGCGGTACCGCAACCGCGCCGTCACCGACATTTTCGAGCCGGGATCGAGCATCAAGCCGCTGGTCATCGCTGCGGCACTGGAAAGCGGTCAGTACCGGCCGTCCAGCATTGTCGATACAGCCCCGGGCTTCATCGACATCGGCGCGAAGCGCATCGAGGACACGCGCAACCTCGGCCGCATCAGCCTGACGACAATACTTGCCCGTTCGTCCAACGTCGGCATCACCAAGCTGGCGATGACCCTGCAACCGGACCTGCTGTGGGAAACCATGACCCGGTTCGGTCTGGGCGAGCTGACCAACAGCAGTTTTCCCGGCGAATCCGCGGGCATGCTCACGCACTACAGCAACTGGCGCCCCATCAGCCAGGCTACGCTGGCCTATGGCTACGGCGTTTCGGTGACGCCGCTGCAGCTGGCACAGGCTTACGCCGCAATCGGCAACGGCGGGCAGTTGATGCCGGTCACCCTGATGGCAGGTGGCGGCACGGCAGAGGCCCGGCGCATACTCTCCGCAGACACGGCCGACTCGGTACGCCGGATGCTCGAGGAGGTCGTGCGCCCCGGCGGGACGGGCACCAAGGCGGCAGTCGAGGGCTACCGCGTGGCAGGCAAGACCGGCACGGCCTGGAAATTCGCCACGGGCGGTTACTCCGAAGACAAATACATTTCGATCTTCGCAGGCCTTGCGCCCGCGAGTAACCCCCGGCTCGCAACCGTCGTCGTCATCGACGAGCCGGGTGGCGAGCTTTATTACGGCAGCGATGTTGCGGCGCCCGTGTTTGCGGACGTGATGTCGGAATCCCTGCGTCTCCTTGCGGTTGCCCCCGATGCTGCAACCCCGCGCGATCCGGGCAGCGTCGTGCAGGCCGTCGCGGCCCGGTCGGAGAGCCAATGAGCATGCCGGCCGAACACATGACGTCCATCCCGACACTCGCCGAGCTGCTGCACGGGTACGCCGATGCGCCGTCCGTTCAGGCTCCTTTCTTCCTCACCCGCTTTGATAAACTGTTGCTCTACAGCAGAATGCAGGTCCTCGAGTTTAGTGCCGACCAGGGCATTTCGCACTGATACACTCACCTCATCACCATGCTTGACCAGCAACCCCTCATCAACGGCTACGTAATAGTCTGCGCCACCATCGCATCGGTATATCAAGATGCCGGGGCAAATAGCTGCTACGCAGTCGAGCCGATTGGGTAATATGCCGAATGACCCTTTTGTCGTTTCTGCAATGACCTCACTGACGCCCGATACCTCGACCAGGACCCGGTGCGGTACAAAGACCTTTAATGTCATAGTATCACTTTGCATCATTTGGTGTTTGACGGTTGCTAATTCTGTCCACCT
>JARRMH010000411.1:0-2804 GCA_037386205.1 Woeseiaceae bacterium
CTCGCGGCCGATGTCAGGAATCTTGCGATCCGATCCCGCGAAGCCCATCACGGAGGTGCGCGAAATAACATGCAAATCCGCGAGCTTCGAGAGGTGGGTCAACAAATCATCGTGTACGCCTGCTGCAAAGAATGCGTCATCGGCATTCGGACTACGATTCTCAAACGGCAACACGGCGATCGACTTCTCGAGAAATGAATCCTGCGAGGCAGCCGGTAAATCGTCGGCGCTCTCCTGCTGAACCGCTTCAGCGATCGAGTCTTCCTCCATCGCGTCCTGGTCAGATCCGGTCATTACAACGACAATGGCCAGGATGACGATACCGGCGATGATGGCGTAGTCGAGTTTGCGGCCGGTATCGGCCGTGACGCTCTGGCCCTCCGGCACATCCTCGGTACGCACAACGCCATCGGGCGTGAGTTCAAATGCCCACGCGACGATCAATGCAACCGGCAGTCCGATGAGCAGCAACGCGACGACCAGGCCATCGAACCAGGCGGGCAGATTCATGGACTCTTCAAGGGTCGTTGCAATCTGCACGAGTACCCAGCCGGCAACCGCGTATACACCCGCAACGCGCACGACGTTACGCCTGCGCAACTCCTTGAAAAACTGGTTCATAAAACGAGTGGCCTACGAAAGCAGGCATCGACTCTAGCACGATCCGTTGCCGGGAATGGCCTCGGCGTTTCCACTTTTTCGTCGGGGCTGGTGCCTGGCTGTCGGGGTCGTCCGGTCTGGCTCGACCGTGTCCGGTTCTTGTGACAGCGTGAACCGCAATACTACCTCGCCGAAACCGATGATGTGTTTAATCATCCGAAGCCGCGGGCGGGCTGGATGGACTTGCGTGGATGACTCCTGATACTGCTTCCAGCAGCAGCTTCGGAATCCTCTGATTGAATCCGCCGGTGGCAGGCGGATACTTTTAGTGCAGTCTCTGAACGTCGCGACAAACGATGGAGAAAACCATGAAAACTGCAATGCTGTTCACCGGAAGTGGCCCCATTGTCATTCTCACCTCCCATGATTCTTTAACCGCCCGGACCCTGCTGGAGAAGCTCGAAGCCAAGGGTATCGAGCGGTTCATGGCCTATGAGATTCCACTGGAACTCGCGAAGGCCCGGTATGGCGCCCACTTCAGCGTCGTGGTCAACGATCTGCACGAGAGCGATGACCTCCGCGTGCTCGATTACAACGGCGAGCGCGCGTTTGCGCTGTTCCGGTTCGATGAGCTGGGCAGCCCGGTCTTCCACGAGCCCAAAGCAGCCGCAGCCTGATCGGCCAGGACATACTTCTTTACCCCGGCGGCTAAGGAAATACTCAGCTGGCGGAAGCCGCCGGCCCGTGCAGACAGACTTAGTTCCCGGCGTCGACCGGGTTGCCATCCTCGTCCAGGAACATCAACTCGCCAAATTCGAGTGCCCGAACGTCGTCTTCGATTTTTTCCCGATCGCCGACGACGACCCAGACCATGTTGTCGGGCTGCACGAACTTGTCAGCGGCAGCCTTGACGTCTTCCAACGTCAGGCCGCGAATCCGATCGATATCGAACGACTGGATCTGCAGCGTATTGAGACGCTTTGAACATCCGCGTGTCGGCGGTTACATTGTCTCGTCTCGATGACAGACTATCAGCCCACCTGGGTGTTCGGCTACGGATCGCTGATCTGGAAGCAGGACTTCCCGTTTATTGAAGCGCGCCCCTGTGCGATTAACGACTGGTCGCGCCGCTTCTGGCAGGGATCGCACGATCATCGCGGCGTACCGCAGAATCCGGGGCGGGTCGTTACGCTGATCGAGTCGCCCGGCGCATCCTGCGCCGGCCGTGCTTTTCTTATCGAACCGGAAGTCTTCGATCACCTGGACCACCGCGAGAAGAACGGCTACGAACGCGTTGCTGTGCAAATTGAATTCGATGCGCAAACGGCGGACGGCGTGGTCTACGTGGCGCGGCCGGGTAACCCGGCGTTTCTCGGGCCGGCGCCTCCGGAGAAAATGGCCCAACAAATTAATCGTTGCGTGGGGGCGAGTGGCTCGAACCGGGACTACATGATCAACCTGGCACGTGCGTTGCGCGAGCTCGGCGCAGACGATCCGCACGTGTTCGAACTCGAGCAACTCGTGCTGCTCAATTAAGCTCAACCATCAGCTTACCTTTGTTGCCGCCGGTAAACAGCAGGTTGATGCCCTCGATCGCACTCTCGAGGCCCTGGAGCTTGTGCGCGCGGTATTTCAACTTGCCTTCGGCCAGGTAGACGGCAAGCTTCTGCATCATGTCCGGCACCTCGTCCCAGTGGTCCGGCATGGTGAAGCCGGTGATAGTGAGGCGTTTCCTGATGATATTGAGCCAGTTCGGGCCGGGCGAGGGCTTGTCGGTGTTGTAGTCGGCAATCATGCCGCAGACGATGATGCGCCCGTGCGCGTTCATGCGGTGGAACACGATGTGCTGCACCGGCCCGCCGGTATTCTCAAAATACAGGTCGACGCCGTCGGGTGTCGCTGCCGCGATCTTGTCCGCGAGGTCATCTGATTTGTAGTTGATGGCGGCATCGAAACCGAGTTCATCGGTAAGCCAACGGCATTTCTCATCCGATCCCGCGGTGCCGATGACGGTACAACCCTCGGCCTTGCCGAGCTGGCCGACCATCGAACCGACCGAGCCGGCGGCACCCGACACGACCAGCGTCTCGCCCGCGGCGGCCCGCGATGCACGCCCGCGCCCGTCGACGTCGGACGATCTCGGAGCCGAAGACGAACCGTCCGCCCACCCATCCGTAGTAGAGCGGCTTGATCCCGAGGCGGTC
>JARRMH010000412.1:0-1401 GCA_037386205.1 Woeseiaceae bacterium
GGCTGCCGGATCGCGATCACTTCCTGCTGTGCTCATTGGCTTCGATAGCTTCCTGCATTTTGGCGACAAGAGACGACAGGTTGATAGGCTTTAGCAGGAAGTCGTACACGCCGTGGAGGCCTGACGAGAGGAGCAGGCCGAGCAGGGCGGCGCGCACGGACGAGCGCCTCGCCAGGTGGGCCCGTGTAATCCAGTAGGCCCAGATCGACGCGAACAGGACGTGGATGACCGGACCGACGAAGCCGCGAGCAATGGCCTCCGGGACGGTCAGGAACTGGAGGTAGTAGAGGTTCTCGACCGCTGCATAACCGAGGGCGATGAACGACGCGTAGATGATGCCGTCGAGCGGCTCGTCGAAGTGTTCGAACCTGAGCACCACGATCACGAACGGCAGAAACTTGGCGAATTCTTCAATCGGGCCGATGGCCAGCACCGCGTAAGCCAGGAGTGCGAGCGGTTGGTCCTCGCCGAGCGCCACGGCATCCATACGCAGGCCGAGCGGTTCGAGCCCGAGGTACAACGCCTTGGAGATACCCGCCGCAACCAACCCGAGTGCGAAGCACAGGAGGAGATTGCCGGCGGGCTCGGGCAGGTGCCGGTCCTTGTGGTAGTGGTACGCGGCCCAGAAGATGATCGGCAACACCACCGGCAGAATGAGAAGTTCCTGCTGCATGACGCTATTATCGGGCGATGAACATCGCGTTACGCCTGATCTGGTCACATATTCCGGTATTGCTGATGTGCAGCCTGGCGGCCGCGCAAGAGCCGCTGTTCGACGGGCACGGGTTGACCGAGGTGGAGTTGCGCGGGCCGTTGCGGACGACATTGCGAGACGATCGCAAGCGCAACGAGCGTCCCTTCACCATCAGTGTTGCAGGCGGGCCACCGGTTCCCGTGGAGGTGCGGGTCAGGGGGAAGAGCCGGGCGCAGAAGTGCCCATTTCCACCGCTGCGCCTCGACTTTGCAACGCAAGATACTGCGGGCACCGTGTTCGAGGGGCTCGACAAGGTAAAACTCGTTACGCATTGCCGTGACCGCGAGCGCTATGAGCGCAACGTGCTCGATGAGTATCTGGCGTACCGGATATTCAACCTGTTGACCGAGCGTTCTCATCGGGTCCGGCTGTTGCGGATCCGGTACGTCGACACGGAGCGTCCCCAGGAGGAGCCGGTGATCCGCCTGGCCTTCGTACTCGAGCCAATCGAGCAGGTTGCCGAACGGCTGGGGGCGGACATCGTGGAGACCGAGTTCGTCGTCAAGTCCAGGCTCGAGCCGCGGCAGACGGCGATCGTGAACGCGTTTCATTACCTGATCGGCAATGTCGACTGGTCGCTGGTGGCGGCCACAGACGAGGAATTCTGCTGCCACAACGGACGTCTCCTCCTCATTGACGGCCAGCAC
>JARRMH010000412.1:1415-4210 GCA_037386205.1 Woeseiaceae bacterium
GCCAGCACGTTATCCTCCCCTATGACTTCGATTTCGCGGGCCTCGTTGACGCCCCGTACGCGAAGCCACACGCAAGCATTCCCATACGGTCCGTCACGCAACGCCTGTATCGCGGCTACTGCATGGACGATTTGCCCCTCGACGCGGCACTGGAAGCGATAACGAGCCGGCGGCAGGCAATCCTGGATCTCGTACGCGGATTGCCCGAAACCGACCCGGACGCGACCGCGGACAGGATTGCCTATCTCGAGGAATTCTTCGCCGAGGCAGCCGGCGGCACGCTGGTCGAGGAGTGGGTCGATGGGTGCATCGGCTGATGAGCAACGGGTTGCTGTACCTGATCACGGTGCTGATCTGGGGCTCGACCTGGTTTGCGATCGAATTTCAGCTCGGGGTCGTCGCCCCCGAAGTATCCATCGTGTATCGCTTCCTTCTGGCATCCGGTATGCTACTTATATGGTGTAAATACAGAAAGTTAAACCTTAAATTTGATGTAAAGTATCACCAATGGTTTGCGCTGCTCGGCGCGTTTCTTTTTTGCCTGAACTACATCCTTGCCTACCGGGCGCAGGTGCACATTACGTCGGCGCTGGCCGCGATCGTGTTCTCGACCATGTTGTGGATGAATATCCTGCTGGCCCGCCTCGCGTTCGGTACCCGAGTGACGCTCAAGGTCGTAACCGGCGGCGTGCTCGGCATGATCGGTATCGTCGTCCTGTTCGCCCCGCAGATCGAGGCACTCAGTCTGACCGACCGCACACTCTATGGCTCGTTACTGGCACTCGCGGGAGCGGCATCGGCTTCGGCCGGCAACATCGTGTCGCAGGCTGCCCAGAAACGTACCTTGCCCGTCGTTGCGACCAACACCTGGGCGATGTTCTATGGCGCACTTTTTACAGCCGTGGCGGCGCTGCTGCAGGGGCAGCAACTCAATTTCGACGCGACATTTACGTACATCGCGTCACTTGCCTATCTGGCATTATTCGGGTCGGTCGTCGCATTCGGTGCTTACCTGACGTTGATTGGCCGGATCGGCGCGCACCGGGCGGGCTACGCCATGGTCATGTTCCCTGTGGTAGCGCTCGTCCTGTCGATTGCGTTCGAGGGACTGCGACTGAGTTGGGCGATCGTTGTTGGTACTTCGCTCGTGCTTCTGGGCAATCTGCTGGTCCTGAATCGAGACGCCTGATTTCCCCGGAGCCAAGGGAGATCGATCATGACAGTACGAAACCCGATCGAGGACCTGGCGCACCTGCGTCACGAATTCGGCGAGCACGGCGGCGTCAATATGTCCGTCGAGGCGAGTTCGACGTTCACGGTCATCGACCCCAAGACCATGCCCGACCTGTTCCAGGGCAGGGCCGGCCCGGACAAGGGCTGCTACCTGTACGGCAGGCATTTCAATCCCACGGTCCACAACCTCGGCCGCCAGATGGCAGCGATGGCCGGGACCGAGGCTGCCTATTGCACGGCGAGTGGCATGAGCGCCATCGCCGGCGTCATCCTCGGCCTGTGTAACCAAGGTGACGAGGTCGTCGCATCCAACGCGATCTATGGCGGCAGCTACGCTCTGCTGCACGATTTTCTGCCGGCGAAGTGCGGCATACGGACCTGCTTTGTCGACATCACGGATACGGATGCCGTCGCCAGCGTGCTGACCGATCGCACACGCCTGATATTCACCGAGAGTATCTCCAATCCGACACTCAGGCTTGCCGATTTTCCCCGGCTGGCCGAAATTGCCGGCGACGCGGGAATCCCGATGGTCGTCGACAATACTTTCGCCCCGCTCCTGCTGCGGCCGGCAGAGCAGGGAGCCTCTATCGTCGTGCACAGCATCACCAAATTCATCAGCGGGGCATCCGACGTGATTGCGGGAGCCATCTGCGGCACCGAAGCGTTCATCGGCGAGCTGATGGATTTGCACATGGGCCCGCTGATGCTCCTCGGCCCGACCATGGACCCGAATGTGGCCGCGGAGGTCAGCCTCCGTATTCCGCACCTGCCGCTGCGCATGCGGGCGCACAGCGAACGCGCGCTGGCCATCGCGCAGCGACTCGACGATCTCGGACTCGACGTGTGCTACCCAGGATTGCCGAGTCACCCGGATCATGACCGGTTCCGCGAACTGCATTGCGCCGAATACGGTTTCGGCGGTGTCTTCACACTCGACTGCGGCGACGAGGAGACCGCCAATGCCCTGATGTCCTGCCTGCAGAACGAGATGCGTTTCGGTTACATGGCCGTCAGCCTGGGCTACTTCGATACGCTCATGTCGTGTTCGGGTTCGAGCACGTCGAGCGAGATGTCCGACGAGGACAAGGCCGAGGCCGGCATTTCGGCGGGGCTCGTGCGGATTTCCATAGGCTACACGGGCACGCTCGAGCAACGTTGGACACAGCTCCTGCAGGCGCTCGACAGGAGCGGTCTCGCTCCCAGGCATGCTGCCGCCTGACGTCTTTTCCAAGCAATGCGAAGGAATTCATGCCGATCCTCCTCTAACTGCTGAAAGGAAGGACGATCAGGTAGCAAGCCCATGAACGGAATGACACCCAGCATCAGCATAGTCGTGCCGGTCTATAACGAGGTCGGCAATGTCGAGCCGCTCGCGCATGAAGTCTTCGATGCGCTGGACGGGCGCATGGACTACGAGCTGATTTTCGTGGATGACGGTAGCGTGGACGGAACCCGCGAGGCGCTAGAGGCGCTGTGCAGCTGCAACGCGGCGGTTGCCGTTTGTTTGCACGCGACCAACAGCGGCCAGAGCGCGGCCGTGCGCACCGGGGTCAAGGCGG
>JARRMH010000413.1:0-3698 GCA_037386205.1 Woeseiaceae bacterium
GGCTCATGCTTCTTTTTATTGCTTTTTTTGTGGGCGTCGCACCCGGCTCTGAGCCTCAGTACATGCGCCGTTTTGTTGACTGTAAAACCAGCCCCGCCACCAGCACCGCGATGATGACGACGAGGGCCGCCCCGCCATTCAGCCCTTCCGCGCCGTCCGGGTGAAACGGCTGGGCCAACGCCGCGGGCGCACAGGACATGAGCGCCGCGGCGGCAATAATTTCCGGGATTCGGTCGAGGCGCCGCAGGCCTTGCCTGCGTTTTTCAGCACGCCGGACGGCGCGCGATGTCGAAAGCAGCCGGACGGATCCCACGTCGATTCCTTTACCGTGGTCAGGACCCCCCCGAACCGGGGCGAATGATGCCCCATCGACGCGCAGCATTCAAGCCGAACTTCGCCGCCCGCCCCGATTCCATTAGAATGATCGCCGCAGTGCCGGTATAGCTCAGCTGGTAGAGCAACTGATTTGTAATCAGTAGGTCCCGGGTTCGACTCCTGGTGCCGGCACCAAATGCCCTTGCCCCGGCTCATCTTCATCCCCGAGCCGCCCGGTGACTTCTCCGGAAACAAGCACCCCGTCGCACGGCGGTTTTTCTCGCGTTGGCGAATCGGTTGGTTTACGACCGGCAGCGCAAATCTGCTTCTGACCAGGAGCGGAAATGGTCGGAGCAACCGCCCGCCCCGACAACTTCTTATTTCTTTGTTATATAGTGATTTAGGGGACACTGAACACTCGCCGGATGGCCGCGGGTTCTCGTGCCCCTGTGTGCGTCCGGCGTTTAGCCGGGTTTCTCGTCGTCCGCGACGACGGGCCCGGAAGCCCTGACTGCAAGGACGCCGGACATGTCGATATTCAGGGAGTTAAAACGCCGCAACGTGTTCCGCGTGGGTATCGCCTACGCCGTCGCCGCCTGGCTCGTGCTCCAGCTCACGGACGTGATCGGCGAGATTCTCGAACTGCCCGCCTGGGGCGGCAAGCTGATCCTGCTCATGCTGGTGGTGGGCTTCTTCATCACCCTGTTCGTGGCCTGGGCCTTCGAGCTCACCCCCGAGGGAATCAAGCGCGAGCGGGACGTGGATCGCTCCCGGAGCATCACCTTCCAGACCGGCCGCAAGCTGGACCGGTTCATCATCGTCGTGCTTACCCTGGCGCTGGGTTATTTCGTTTACGACAAGTTCTACGGACAGATCCCTTCGGCGTCCGTGGCGGTCCTGCCCGTCGACAACCGCAGCGGCCAGGCGGAGGATGCGTTCTTCGTCGAGGGCATCCACGATGACCTGCTGACCAATCTCGCCCGCATCGGCTCCCTGAAGGTGATCTCGCGGACCTCGGTCGAGCACTACGCGAAATCGGGTATGCCGATTCCGGGGATCGCCCGGGAACTGGGCGTGGCCGCGGTAATGGAAGGCGCCGTGCAGCGCGCCGGCGGCACCGTGCGCATCAATGTGCAGCTCATCGACGCTAAAACGGATGAGCACCTGTGGGCCGAGCGCTACGACCGGGAACTGAGCGTCGAGAACCTGTTCGACATCCAGAGCGAAATCGCCGAACGGATCGCCAACGCTTTGCAGGCCACACTGTCGCCCCAGTTGCGCCAGACCATCGGCACCCGTCCCACGGACAACCTGGCGGCCTATGACGCTTACCTCCTTGGGCGCCAGCTGTTTTCCCGGCACACCAGGGAGGGCTATGAAGGCGCGATCGAGGCCTTCGAGCGTGCGGTCAGCCTCGACCCGGAGTTTGCCCTGGCGTGGGCCTCTCTACCCTTGGCGCTTTTCACCGCTTCTAACAATGAGGGGCTGCTGTCGGCACGGGAGGCGGCCGAAAGGGGGGAAGCCGCCCTGGAGCGGGCGCTTGCGCTCGACCCCGATTTGCCCCGGGCATGGAGCGCTAAGGCAAACTGGAATTCTTTGATGCGCCCGGAGCTGGCCGATGAAGAGATAGAGGCCCAGTTTCAGAAGGCCCTGGAACTGGCGCCCAATGACGCTGGTGTTCGAAACGGATACGGTGCCCATCTGGCCAGGTTTCCTACGCGTCTCGGTGAGGCGCTGCGGCAGATCGATGTGGCCATTGCGCTCGATCCCGTTTCAAAGAGCCATCGTTTGGCACGTGCGTGGGTCTTGATTAACGCAGGTCGCTTCGAAGAGGCGGATAAGGAACTGCAGTCTGATTTTGGAACCGATCCGGAGAACGATACAAGGCACCCAAGTTACCTCGCGTCGATTCTGAACATGCAGACCGGCGATTTCGATAGGGCCATTCGACATGAACGAAGGGCTTTATCACAGCAACCCGATGGCCTCCTTTTCTTATCTCAACTTATCTCGCTGCACCTCGATATCGGTGCCCCCGAGCTTGCGGAACCCCTGCACGACCGACTGGTCGAGATCGGTTCGAAAAGCGGGCACGTCGGCGGGACAAAGCTGTTTCTCGCTGTATACGACGGCGACCTTTCGGGCGCGCTGGAGCACGCTCGCCAGTTCTATGAGACATCGGGAGGGCTATGGCGGGACAGCTTCTCGCGAAGGATGAGCGATGTCCTCGCAATGAACGACCGCTTTGAGGAGGCCAGGGACGTATTGTTGGACGCCCACCCCGATTTCGAAGATCCGGCACGTTGGCCGGTTGTCATCGCACGGCACAATGAAACCGCCTGCCGGATGGGATTCCTGCTGCTGCGGACCGGTGAGCCCGAACGGGGCGAGCGCCTGCTGAAGCAGACGCTACAATTCCTGACCGAGGAGCTGCCGAAGCACACGCCCCACCCCGATGCCTCGGGCCTGCCCTATTGCCAGGCCGCACTCGGTGACCGGGATGCGGCCCTGACCACCATCGAGACCTGGGTAGATCACGGGCATATTTCCCAATGGTGGTGGTGGCGTCACGCCGCCGAGTTCCGCGACCTTCGCGATCACCCCCGCTTCGTGGCGGCCATGGCGCGAATCCAGGACAACATCGCGGCACAGCGCGAGTCACTTTT
Source organism: Woeseiaceae bacterium (assembly GCA_037386205.1). Classification (GTDB taxonomy): domain Bacteria; phylum Pseudomonadota; class Gammaproteobacteria; order Steroidobacterales; family Woeseiaceae; genus UBA1847. The sequence goes on from JARRMH010000413.1 coordinate 2,982, forward strand.
CGGAGCGGGTGAATCCGAACCCGGGGCAACGTCACCGCCCTAGAGGCTTCAGTGACTGGCTGCCTTGCTGGCAGGCGTCTAGCCCGGCTCTACCGGCCGGTAGAGGCCGTATCCACCGGCGGCTATGCTCAGGGTAGTGAGCCGGCCGCCGGCGAGCCCTTGCCCGCGAGACCACGAAGGGTGCTAACCGTTTGGCAAAAAAGCGAGCGCCCAGGTGCTGCGCATACTATGCGTGGGGCACCTCCAAACCCCAGATCCGCACGGAAAGGAAAACATGAGAGGCATCATCGCTGGCCGATTTTCCCTAGCCGCTCTCCTCTTCGCGCTCGTCGCTTGGAGCGCCTCTGCCGCCGGGAACAACATTGATCGTTCGGCAGCTTCGACCGTCGCCGAGAGTCGCTTCGCCGAAGTCGGCGATCTCCAACTCGAGTACTTCCAGTTCGGCGACGATGGAACTCCGCTGGTCTTTGTTCAGGACCACCACGACTACTTCCGCCTCGAGGAAGCCCAGGAATGGGCAGAGTTTCTCGCGCGATTCAGCGACGAGTTTCGCGTGGTGGCTCCCGTCCGGCGTGGCTGGGGCCGCTCCGATGACCCTGGATACGGATACGGCATTGAGACCCAGGCACGCGACATTCTCGGCCTCCTGGATGCGCTAGGAATCGAGCGCGCGATCTTTGCGGGGCGAACGATGGCGACGCAAGAGATGCTCTGGAT
>JARRMH010000414.1:0-2791 GCA_037386205.1 Woeseiaceae bacterium
CGGCCTATGCAAACAGGCCCGGACTTGGAAGGCCTGGTGCCCCTGAATTTGTATCAGTCACACCGAGCGCCGAGTTTGTTGGTCTTTTGATGGCGAGGCGGGTTCACTTTCAGTTTGCGCTTGATGGTATCCCATCCGTCAAGACTTATCTTGAAAGGCTGATTGAAGAAATCGACCGTGAACTGGGGCGGAAAAACTAACTTACAGGGGGTTCATTGGCTGTCGTCACGTATACAGTGACTGGAAGTTCCGGGCCGATCACATGGGACGCAGAGCAGCTGCTCAAATGGGTGGACTACCTGATCACTGTTGGTCGCGAAACCAACTGCGAATTTCAAGGCTGTGGAGCAACTGCACCCGCGCGATGACCGGCTGTATTTGGACTCCTTCTTGCCGACTCCAGAAGTGTTCCTGAATGCCGCCTGGTGGCAAAAATGTCCGGCGCAGTATATTTTGCCATCCCACCCGCAAATGAAACCGCAAGAGAATGATGCCCCGTAGTTTTCTGCTGCCTGCGCTCCTGATCCTCGCCGCGTGCTGCGGCGAAAGCACGCTTGCCGATGACTACGATCCGGCGCGCGACTACTTCACGTTCGCCGATACGCGTGCCGTCGTCACCGAGCACCTGGCGCTGGATCTCGAGGTTGACTTCGCCGCGGAGAAACTGCGCGGCGATGCCACGCTGTCGATGCGGCGCCAGGACTCGCACGCGACTGACGTCGTGCTCGATACGCGGGACCTGTCCGTACGGTCGATTGCCGTGATTGTCGGCGGCAGCTCGCAGCCGGTGGAATTCGAGTTCGGCGAACGGCACCCGCACCTCGGTACGCCGCTGCACGTCACGGTGCCCGCCGACGTGGGTGTCAGCTTCGACCTTAGGATCGAGTACGCGACGAGCCCCGGCTCGACTGCGTTGCAGTGGCTGTCCCCGGAGCTCACCGCAGGCGGCAAGTACCCGATGGTGTTCTCGCAGTCCCAGGCGGTGCATGCACGCAGCTGGATTCCACTGCAGGACACGCCGTCGATAAGAATCACCTACGAAGCGCGGATTCGCACGCCCGAGTCGCTGCTGGCCGTGATGAGCGCCGACAACGATCCCGCGGCGCCACGGACAGGCGAGTATCACTTCAACATGCCCCAGCCGATCCCGTCCTATCTGCTCGCCCTGGCCGTCGGCAATTTCTACTTTGCGCCACTCGGCGAGGACACCGGTGTCTACACGGAACCCGAACTGCTCGATGCCTCGGTATACGAATTTGCCGACACCCAGGCAATGCTCGAGCAGGCCGAGAAAATGTTCGGGCCCTACGACTGGGGGCGCTACGATCTGCTCATCCTGCCACCCAGTTTTCCCTATGGTGGCATGGAGAACCCGCGGCTGTCGTTCATCACGCCGAGCCTGCTTGCCGGGGACCGCAGCCTGGTATCGGTCATCGCGCACGAACTCGCCCACTCGTGGTCGGGCAACCTAGTAACCAACGCGACGTGGCGTGACGGGTGGCTTAACGAGGGCATGACGAGCTACATGGAATCGCGCCTCATGGAGGTCATTTACGACGTCGATCGCGTGGACGAGGAACGTGTCCTGATGTACCGGGAACTGCTGGGCGATTTCGAGAGCGTCCCTGCGGACATGCAGGCGCTCGCGCCGCGGCTCGATGATGCCGACCCCGATGGTTTCCAGGGGACGATCCATTACAGCAAGGGCCAGCTGTTCCTCGAGTATCTCGAGCATGAATTCGGTCGCGAGGCGTTCGATGAATTCCTTGCCGGTTATTTCCAGGAGTTCGCGTTCGGTACGATCACGACCGAGCAGTTTCTCGACTACCTCGACGCGCATCTCCTGAGTCGTGAAGACTCGCCCGTGACGCGGGAGCAGGCCGAGCAGTGGACTTACGGACCGGGTTTGCCGGAGGGCGCGGTCATCCCGTCGTCGGCCAACCTCGACAGGGCGGCCGCGCTTGCCGCATCCTGGGCGGACGGCGACATCGACCTCGACGACATCCCGGTCGACGGATGGAGCCCGCAGGCGCGCATCCATTTCATCAACAGCCTGCCGGCCGACCTTTCGGCGCAGCAACTGGGCGAGCTGGACGCCGCCTGGAATCTCAGCAGCACGCGCAACGCCGAGATCGGGCGTACGTGGTTCATCCAGGTAGCCAAACGTCGGTACACGCCGGCGTATGACGAACTCGAAGCGCATCTCAATCGTTTCGGTCGCGGCAGGCTGATCGCTCCCGTGTACGTAGCCCTCGCGGAGAACGGCGAAGACCGGGCACTGGCCCTCGAGATGTTCGCCCGCGCCAAGTCCAAGTACCACCCGATTGCGGTCGACTGGATCCAGTCGGGCCTCGACGCAACGCAACCCTGAGCCGGTAAATACGTATCGCTGCCGGGGCTCTGCGAGGCTAGGCTCGGTGGATGAACGAGGCGCAGGTCCTGCTGGCGACCGCCGCGACGGTCGCGTTTACCCACACGGTGCTCGGGCCGGATCATTACGTCGTCTTCGCGGCCATGGGCAGAGCTCGCAATTGGTCGCTGGCGAAGACTTTGCGCGTCACGTTGCTGTGCGGTCTCGGGCACGTGCTGAGTTCGGTCGTGCTCGGCCTGATCGGCATTGCGGCTGGGGCCAGGCTCGCCGCGCTGGTCGAAATCGAGGGGCTGCGGGGCAATCTCGGGGGCTGGGCGCTGATCGCGTTCGGCCTCGTCTATGTTGCCTGGGGTCTGAAGAAGGCGGGCCGCGGGCACACGCATTCGCACGTTCACGTGCACGGCGACGTCGTGCACGAAC
>JARRMH010000415.1:0-2780 GCA_037386205.1 Woeseiaceae bacterium
GACGGGGGCATGGTGGCCAACGGCTGGTTCCTGCAGTTCCTCGCCGACGTCCTGGACGCGCCGGTCGAACGGCCGGACAACGTCGAATCGACCGTGCTGGGTGCCGCGTACCTGGCCGGGTTCCAGGCCGGCATGTTCGCATCGCTGGCGGATATTGGATCGCTGTGGCGCTGCGATGCCCGCTTTGAACCCGCAATGGACGCGAGTACGCGCGAGCGGTTGCTCGACGGCTGGCGGGAAGCGGTGCGCCGCGTCCGCTCCGATTTCTGATCATGTTGCGTGCGCGGCAGAAAGTCGGCAAATACCGCATCCAGGGGCGCATTGCGTCCGGGCCGCTGGCGGACGTGTACCGCGCCTACGATACGATCCAGAACATCAAGGTCGCGCTGAAGCTGCCGAAGCAGGATGAAAACACGGGGCGGGAAGAGCTTCTGCACGAAGTCCGCGTGGCCACCAGGCTGCAACACCCGAATATCCTGTCGGTGCTCAACGCCAGTTACATCGATGACCAGTTCGTCATCGCCATGGAACTCGGTGAGGAATCGCTGGCCGACCGCATCGAGCGGCGTACGTCGCTGGCGAAGAAACTCGATCTTGCGGGACAGGGACTCGCGGCGCTTTCGTACGCGCACCAGCAGAAGATCATCCACTGCGATATCAAGCCGGAGAACTTCATCCTGTTTCCCGGCAACGACCTCAAGCTTGCCGACTTCGGCTTCGCCAAGCGTTGCATACGGACCCTGAAAGCGTCCGGTTCCGGAACGATCGATTACATCGCGCCGGAGCAGGCGATGGGCCGCCCGAAGTTCCAGTCCGACGTATTCTCGATGGGGCTGGTCCTGTACCGGCTGTTTTCCGGCACGTTGCCCGAATGGCCGTTCGAATGGCCGCTGCCCGGCTACGACAAGCTCGAGGCACGGGTCAGGCCGGAGCTGATCGAAGTTTTGAAGCGTGCCATCCAGCTGGATCCGGCCAGGCGTTACGAGACCGCGGTCCCCATGCAGGCGGATTTCGAACGGATTTACAGCCACGCGCGCAAGCAAAAGCGCCCGCGGGGTCGCAGCGGGACACGCCCGAGGCCCTCCTGGCGCGAGCTGCAGTGGCGGGAGTTCCAGCGCAAGTTCAAGTCACAACTCGATACCCGCCATCAATGCCGGCGCTGCGAGGGCCCGGTTGCGGAGAGCATGCAGGCCTGCCCGTGGTGCGGGTTCGACAACCCTGCCCGCGGTTCGGAAACCCGAATGCCCGCGCATTGCCCGCGGTGCGAACGCGGCGTCAAGAAAGACTGGGACTACTGTGCCTGGTGCTACGGGCCCGGTTTCGTCGAGGAGACGACGCGCCGCTACCCCGACAAGCGCTACACGGCGCGGTGCGACAATGCGCGCTGCCGCGGCCCGCTGATGCCGTTCATGCGCTACTGTCCCCATTGCCGGACCAAGGTCAGGCGACCCTGGAAGCTCAAAGGCAGTCGCGAGGTATGCAAAGCCTGCAACTGGGGCATCGCACGCGACTACTGGAATTACTGCCCGTGGTGTCGTGAGCCGGTGACGCGCGAATGACCGGCGAGACGTCGTCCCGGCAGTCGGAGCTGCTGATCCTCGACGGTGCGCACGAGCCGGACCAGGTCGAGCTCAGTGCAGCAGGCGGATCGGTGATAGCGCTGACGAATCCCGATCCCGACAAGGAGACCGAGAACGAGGATACGGTCGCCATTATTCCCTATGGTCCGGACGCGGTCGTGCTGGTCGTGGCCGACGGGGCCGGCGGGCTGCCGGCGGGCAAGCAGGCGTCGCTCAAGGCAGCCACGACGCTGGCCGCGTCGCTGCAGTCCGCCAGGGACCGTACGATGCTGCTGCGCACCGCCATCCTGAATGGCATCGAGGCAGCCAACGAGGCGGTCATCGGACTCGGCAACGGATGCGCGACGACGATGACGGTCGTGACGATAGAAGGGCTCATGGCACGGTCCTACCAGGTGGGCGACTCCGAGGCGCTGGTCGTCGGTCAGGGCGGTGCCATCCGGGCACAGACGACAGCGCATTCGCCGACGGGTTTTGCCGTCGAGGCGGGGTTTCTCGACAAGCGCGACGCTTTGCACCATGAAGAGCGGCATCTCGTGTCCAATTTCGTCGGCACGAGCGATATGCGGATCGACATGGGGGCGGGCATCGAGTTGCGTCCCCGTGATACGGTACTCCTGGCAAGCGATGGACTCACCGACAATTTGCATATAGAAGAAGTCATCGAACGAATCCGCAAAGGGCCGCTTGCAGAGGGCGCCCGGGCCGTGGCGAGCCTCGCTTCCACCGGATGGCCAACAGCGAGGGCAAACAGCCGTGCAAGCCCGATGACCTGTCCCTGATATTGTTCCGGAAGCCGGACAGCGGGCGTATTATGGAGGATTGACGCCGATTGGCGGGAACTCGACACCGCGAACGGGTTCCAAATGTAAGATTCTGGAGGCAAATCATGACGCGCCGAAATCCGACGACGAGCACATTCATACCCCTGCTGCGCACCTGCGCCGCGGTCGCCTGTGCGTCTTTGTTGCTGGCCGGTTGCGCCAGCATGCAATCGAGTGGTGGCGGCTCGTCGGGCGGCGGCATGTCCGGCGGCTCCTCGGGCGGTTCCTCGGGCGGTTCCTCGGGCGGCTCCTCGGGCGGCGGCGGCATGAGCGGCGGCAGCTCGGGTGGCGGTTCGATGGGCGGCGGTTCATCCGGCGGTTCCATGGGAGGTAGCTCGGGCGGCTCCATAGGCGGCGGTTCGTCCGGCGGCTCCAT
>JARRMH010000416.1:0-3445 GCA_037386205.1 Woeseiaceae bacterium
CAAGGGCAGCCCCGGCGGATTACGCGATATCCAGATGATCGGCTGGGTGGCGAAGCGCCATTTCGGCGCCTCCACGCTGGCCGACCTCGTGGATCACGATTTCTTGACCCTGGGCCAGCTGCAGCGGCTCGAGGATGGACAGGCTTTCCTCTGGCGCATTCGTTTCGCGCTGCACATCCTGACCGGGCGCCGCGAGGATCGCCTGCTGTTCGATTACCAGAAGAAGCTCGCGGACATGCTCGGTTACGAGGATGCCGTGTACATGCTCGCGGTCGAGCAGCTGATGCAGCGCTATTACCGCACGGTCATGGAACTGAGCCGCCTCAACGAGATGCTTCTCCAGCTGTTCGAAGAGGCGATCCTGCTCGACCCGAACGCACCCGCGGAGCCGATCAACGAGCGCTTCAAATCGCGCAACGGCTACCTGCAAACCGTGGACGACGAGGTGTTCCAGCGGGAACCCTCCGCCCTGCTCGAACTCTTCCTGCTGGTCGAGCAGAACGAGGCGTTGCGAGGGGTCAGCGCTTACACCATCGGCCTGATCAAGCGCAGCCTGCACCTGATCGACGACGAATTCCGGCAGAATCCGCGCAATCACCGGCTGTTTCTGTCGATTCTGCGACTCGAAAAAGGCGTGACCCATGCGTTGCGACGCATGAATCTTTACGGTGTGCTCGGCCTCTACATACCGGCGTTCGGGCGCATCGTCGGGCGCATGCAGTACGACCTGTTCCATGCCTACACGGTCGATGAACACACGCTGTTCGTCGTCAGCAACCTGCGGCGCTTCGCGCTTTCGCAATTCGATGAAGAATTCCCGCAGTGCAGCGAGATCATGCAGTCGCTGGAAAAGCCCGAGCTCGCTTATCTCAGCGGGCTGTTTCACGACATTGCCAAGGGCCGGGGCGGCGATCACTCCGAACTGGGCGCCGTCGACGCAGAGGCATTCTGTCTGGAGCACGGACTCAGCGAGTACGAGGCCAGCGTCGTGGCGTGGCTGGTCCGCCACCACCTGGCGCTGTCGATGACTTCGCAGAAAAAAGATATTCACGACCCGGACGTAATCAACGAATTCGCGACGCTGGTCGGCGACCCCTTGCACCTCGACTACCTGTACCTCCTGACCGTCGCGGACGTACGGGGCACCAACCCGGAGCTCTGGAACTCGTGGAAGGCACAGCTCTTTCGCGACCTGTACGTACTTACCCGCCGGGCGCTGCGCCGTGGTCTCGAGAACCCGATCGACCGGGAGCTGCTGCTCAAGGAGAAGCACGAGAAAGCACGGGAAATACTCCGGGGACGGGGCATCCCGGATGAACGTATCGACGAGGTCTGGGCACTGCTCAACGAGGACTATTTCCTCAGGCACCGGGTCAAGGAGATTACCTGGCACACGGAATGGCTGACGGATTCCGATCCCGGCTCGTCCATCGGGCTCGTCGACGTGCGGCGCCGCAAGACCGGCGATGGCATCGAGGCGGTGCTGTACACACCGCGGGAAAAACGCACGTTCGCGCATGCGACCGCCGTGCTGGATGAACTCGGGATGACGATCGTGGATGCCCGAATCGTTTCCCTCGACAATAACCACAGCATCGTTACGCTCGTCTTCATGGAGCAGGATCCGCGCGTCGAGAGCGACGAAGCCAGGATCAACAAGGTGCGTCGCGCGCTGACGCGTATCCTGACCGCGCCCAGCGAAAAAATCGTGGACGTGACCCGCACCGTGCCCCGCCAGGCCCGCATGTTCACGACCACGGCAGCAGTCGACTTCGACGAGACGGCATCGGGCGACCAGACCGTGCTCGAACTCCAGGCTGCCGACCGCCCGGGCCTGTTGAGCAAGATCGGCGAGGTCTTCATCGAAAACGGTATCGACATCGAGGCAGCAAAGATCGTGACGATTGGCGAGAAGGCAGAAGACGTGTTCTACATCTGTCGCGAAACCGGCGGCGCACTGACCGGTCAACAGCAGCAGGAACTCGGCGATGCCCTGCTCGCCCGGCTCGATGCATTGAGCAATAGCTGAGACCGTACGACGTGAGCGACAGCGAACAGATTATCGACGACGCATTCGACAACCGGGCGCAGGGCTTCAAGGACCGCGCCCGAGTGGCAACGGCAGTCCGCGAGGCCATCGAGCTGCTCGACTCCGGCGAGGCGCGCGTCGCCGAGTACCGGGACGGAACCTGGCAGGTCAACCAGTGGCTCAAGAAAGCGGTGCTCCTCAGTTTCCGCCTCAACGACAACAAGGTCATCGAAGGGACCCACAGCCGCTTCTTCGACAAAGTGCCTTTGAAGTATGCCGGCTACTCGGAAGCGCAATTCAGGGCCGACGGGGTGCGCGTCGTGCCCGATGCAATCGTGCGCAAAGGTGCCTATGTCGCAGCCGACGTGGTCCTGATGCCGAGTTACGTCAACATTGGCGCCTACGTGGACAGCGGCACGATGGTCGACACCTGGGCCACGGTCGGCAGCTGCGCACAGATCGGCAGGAACGAGCATCTGTCGGGCGGCGTCGGCATCGGCGGTGTCCTCGAGCCAATCCAGGCCGGCCCCACGATCATCGAGGACGACTGCTTCATCGGCGCCCGTTCGGAAGTGGTCGAAGGCGTGATCGTCGAGCAGGGCTCCGTCATCTCGATGGGCGTGTATCTCGGGCAGAGCACCCGCATTTACGACAGGGAAACAGGAGAAGTCACTTACGGCCGGATTCCGGCTGGTCCGTCGTAGTTGCCGGCAACCTGCCCTCACCGGATGGCCGCTATTCGCTCTATTGACAAGGACCTGCTGCGCAACCTGGACTGACGCCATGCTGACGGTCTACGGCATCAAGAGCTGCGATACCTGCCGCCGGGCAAGGAAATTCCTCGAGGAACACGATATCGAGTTCCGTTTCCATGACGTGCGCGAAGACGGCATCGATATCCAGATGCTGGAGCGCTGGGGCGCCCGCATCGACTGGCAGAAGCTGCTCAATCGCAAGAGCCTCACGTGGCGCAAGATCCCCGAAGCAGATCGCAACGATATGACGCGCGAGCGCGCGGAGCTGTTGATTCTCGAACATCCGACGCTGCTCAAGCGCCCGGTTCTCGAATCACCCGACTTCATCGCGGTCGGTTTCTCCGAGCAGCGTTTCGCCGACTTCCTCGCGCGCAACCGGCTCTAGCCGATACGGCCCGTAATGTAGTCTTCCGTGAGCTTGTGCTGCGGGTTCGTAAAGATACGGTCGGTCTCGTCGACCTCGACCAGCTGGCCCAGGTGGAAATAGGCGACGCGGCGGGAGACGCGGGCAGCCTGTTGCATCGAATGCGTAACGATGACAATGGCATAGTCCTCGCATAACTCGTCCATCAGGTCTTCGATACGCGCCGTCGCAATCGGGTCGAGCGCAGAGCAGGGTTCGTCCATGAGGATGACCTCCGGGTTGACGGCGATCGTGCGC
>JARRMH010000417.1:0-2768 GCA_037386205.1 Woeseiaceae bacterium
CTGGGAGATCTGCATCGCGGACGACCACAGCGACGATCCCGAAACCCTCGCCTACCTGAACGGCATCGACGACCCGCAGGTCCGCGTGCGGCGACTGGAGGCCAACGGCAACATCGCCCGCGCGTCGAACGTAGCGCTGTCGATGGCTCAGGGTGAATTCATCGCCCTGCTCGACCACGACGACGAACTGACCGTGGACGCGCTGTACGACGCCGTCCGCGCGATCAACGAAACCGGCGCCGATTTCGTCTACTCGGACGAAGACAAGATCGATCGGAGCGGAAAGTTCGTCGAACCGCACTTCAAACCGGACTACAGCCCCGAACAAGTCCTCAGCCAGAACTACCTCAGCCACTTCGGCGTGATCCGCAAATCGCTCGTCGACGAGGTCGGCGGCTTCACACCCGGCACCGACGGCGCGCAGGATTACGACCTGTATCTCAAAGTACTCGAGCGCACGGACCGGGTCGTGCACATTCCGAAAGTGCTGTACCACTGGCGCAAGGTGCCGGGCTCGACGGCCGCGGTGTTCAGCGACAAGTCGTACGCCCAGGACGCCGGCGCCATCGCTTTGCGCAATGCCGTTGCACGGCGCGGACTGAACGCCACGGTCGAGGCCGGCCGCTTTACCGGCACCTACCGCGTCAAGTATGCGGTCGCTGACGATCCACTGGTCAGTATCGTCATACCGTTCAAGGACAAGCCGGAACTGCTCCGGATGTGCATCGAGTCGATTCTCGAGAAATCGACCTGGCGCACGTTCGAAGTCATCGGTGTGAGCAACAACAGCACCGAGTCCGACACCTTCGCCGAGATGGAGCGCCTGGCCGCCCTGGACGAGCGGATCCGCTTTACCGAGCACAACGTGCCGTTCAACTTCTCGGAAATCAACAATTTCGCGGTCCGCGAGCACGTGCAAGGCGCACACGTACTGATGCTCAACAACGACATCGAGATCATCAGCCCGGAGTGGATCGAAAGCCTGCTGGAGTTTTCGCAGCGTCCCGATATCGGCGTCGTCGGCGCTCGGTTGTACTACCCCGACGGGCGCCTGCAACACGCCGGGGCCATCCTGGGCATCGGCGGCGTGGCCGGGCACTCGCACAAGTATTTTCCGCGTGACGATCACGGGTATTTTTCGCGACCGCACCTCGTCCAGAACGTCAGCGCCGTCACGGCCGCCTGCTGCATGGTCGAGCGCCGCATTTTCGACGAGGTCGGCGGCCTGGACGATGAGCACCTGACGGTCGCTTTCAACGACATCGATTTCTGCCTGCGGGTGCGCGAAGCGGGTTATCGGAACGTCTACACGCCCTACTGCGAGGCCTGGCACCACGAATCGATCTCGCGTGGGCACGAGACGACGCCGGAGAAGCAGGCGCGATTCAATCGCGAAGTGGACTACATGCGCAAACGGCACGCGAAGGTACTGGAAGCCGGCGACCCCTACTATAATCCCAACCTGACGCTGGAGCATGAGGACTTCAGCCTGAAACCCGTTTCCGTCGCGCACTGAAAGGACCGCTCTCGATGCCCGCAGCAGTCACCCGGGTCGCCGTCACCCGAAAAGTCGGTTTCCTGAACCGCGCGATCGAATTCATGCTGGACGACGTCGTGACCAGTCAGGACGCGTCGGAACGCCTGGTCCTGGAGGGATGGGTCATCCACCGATCCCGTTTCATCGAGGAAGTCTCGCTCACAGGTGGGTCCGGGGCGCTGATGAGCGCACCGGTCATACAGAGTTCCTTGGCCATCCCCCTACCCACGCGCCTCGGGAGACGCTGGGTTCCACCGAAACCGGGGATAATGCCGAGATTGATTTCGGGCTGGCCGAATTTTGCAGTCTCGGACGCATAGATAAAATCACAAGCCAGGGAGATCTCCGTGCCTCCGCCCAGGGCGAATCCATTGACACAGGCGATGATGGGAATGGGGAGTTGCTCCATTCGAAATCCCACCTCATGCAGGCTCGCTGAAAACGCTTTTAGCTCAAGCGGCCCAAGGTTCACCATATACGAGATATCCGCACCGGCCACAAAGGCCTTGTCCCCCTCACCCGTCATGATCAACACCCGAATAGCGTCATCGGCTTCCACTTCATCCAGTGCACCTTTCAAATCCGCTACTACACCGGTATTGATGGCATTCAGCGCCTTGGGTCGATTAAATTTGATGACCGCGATATTCTCTTGCTTTTGGAAAATAATATTTTCATACCCCATAGCATATCCTCCTCTTATTCCACCTTCTCCAGAACCATGGCCATGCCCTGTCCCCCGCCGATACAAAGGGATGCCAGACCCAGTTCCAGGTTGTTGCGTTGCATGATTCCCAAGAGCGTCACCACAATGCGTGCGCCCGAACAGCCGATGGGATGGCCGATGGAGATCCCGCTTCCCAGCATATTGGTCTTTTCCGGGTCACACTTCAATTCCTGCATACAGGCAATGGCTTGGGCCGCGAAAGCCTCATTGAGCTCTATGGCACCGAAATCATCGATGGTCAGACTTTCCCGGTCGAGGATTTTGCGAACCGCCGGGATGGGGCCCAGACCCATATACGCGGGGTCGATCCCTGCGGATGAATAGGCTCGGATCCTGGCCAGGGGCTTTAGCCCTAACTCTTCGGCCTTTTCAGCAGCCATGACCAGCATGGCGGCCGCCGCATCATTGATTCCCGAGGCATTGCCCGCGGTCACCGTACCATCCTTTTTAAACGCAGGCCTCAGTTTGGCCATCTTTTCCACGGAGGTGTCCATGGGCCGCTCA
>JARRMH010000418.1:0-2764 GCA_037386205.1 Woeseiaceae bacterium
CCAACTCATCCAGCGCTTCCTCGTTCCCATTCTTGATTTCGTTTAGCAGAACCGTAACGTTCATGTCGTGCGAGTTATCCCGCTGTACTGACACTCGGCATAATTTACCCAAGGCCTATCGGCAATTCAGCGCGGCCCGCCAGATATTATGTTGCATTTAATTCAACGCTCGAATTTTGCGGACGCGCAGTTGGGAATCGACACAAGCACGATGACATGAAGGAGCGCGATCCACTTCAAACGGGCGGCGGACTGCTCGAGTTGCGAAAAATCCTGGCGCGGGGCGACGAGCTGATCGGCCAGACGATCGGCAGCTACACGATCAGCGAGCTGATTGCTGAAGGCGGCATGGGCCGGGTATATCGCGCGCGGCGGACTGATGGCCGTTTTGACAGGGACGTCGCGATCAAGTTGGTGCCTTCCGGATTAGGCAAAGAATACATTCGTCGATTCGAGCAGGAAGTACGGTTTCTTGCCCAACTTTCTCATCCGAACATCGCCGAGCTGTATGACGCTGGCGTTACGGAAAGCGGCACGCTCTTCCTCGTCATGGAATTTATCGGTGGCACGGAGATCGACGCCTACGCAACGGATGTCCGGCTTAATCTTTCGGAAAAGGTGCGCTTGATGCTCGAACTCGCCGAAGCACTGAGTTTCGCCCACTCGAGACTGGTCGTTCACCGTGACCTCAAACCGTCGAATGTACTCATTGACCGAAACGGACAACTAAAGCTCCTCGATTTCGGCATAGCGAAATCACTGGAAGAAAACGAATACCTGACGGTAGATAGCCGGCCGATGACGGTTCGTTACGCCAGCCCGGAACAGTTGCTGGGGAAACCCGTCTCGGTCGCAAGTGACATTTACCAGTTCGCGCTGGTGTTCACGGCCCTGTTCCAGAGCCCTCTCGAGGCAGCCACCGAAACACGAGTATCCGCAACGGAGAGAGCGCTACGTTCAGAATCCTTGACCGTGAGGGATCTCGTGGAAACCAGGTTGCCCGCCGAGCTGGAAGCGATCATGAATCTCTGCCTGCGCGTGGATCCTGCGGAGCGCTATCAATCCGTGCTGGAACTGGCAACGGATCTGCGCAACTACCTCCGAGGCTACCCGGTTTCGGCACGAAACCCCGGAGTGATTCGGCGAGCAGGCAAGTTCATCAAGCGCAACATCGTCGTCGTCAGCCTCGTTGCCGGGCTCGTGGGCATCACTGCCGGTTACTCCGCAGTCTACATTCGTACCATCAATGATGAGCGTGCAGCGGTCCTGGCAGCAAATGCTGTCGCCGAACGTGAGGCAGCCGTCGCAGCGAGTACAACGGATTTCCTGCTCGAGATGATCGCCGGTGCGGACGCCATTTCGAACCCGGGTCAGCCAGTGAGTGTTGTGGAAGCGGTTGTATACGGTGCCGAGCTATTGCGAACTCAGCTGGAAGACCAGCCGGCGGTTCGCGCAAGAATCGCCGGCCAGTTATCCAACGTATTCAACAGTATGGGCGAATGGGCCAGGTCGCGCGACCTGTTGCTGGCGACACTGGCCGACATTGCCGCCGATCCGACTGTTCCCGTTGAGGAGAGGATTACGCTCGAATCGAACCTTGCGTATGCCAACTACCGACTGTCCGAATTCGAAGTCGCTCGGGAACAGTTTCTCGAAGCTGCCCAAGAAATCGAGGCTGCCGGCCTCCAGCACACCGAAATTCATGCGAACGTATGGCGTATGCTCGGTCTCCTCGAACGCCGGACGGGACGGTACGAACTGGCGGTGGACTACATGCGGCGCGCTGAGGCCGAATTCAGTAAGGCCGGGGCATCCGATACGACATTGGCCGAGTTCAACAATCACTACGGACTCGTTCTCATCCATCAGGACGACAAGCGGCCAGCAATACGACGATTTGAAAAGTCCATCGAGCTTCATGAACGCTCGCAAGGCGAAGAATGTGCGAGCTGTGCCAAGCCCTTGGTCAACCTGGCCTGGGCGCTCAGGGACAACGGTAACCTGGACGGGGCAAAGGCGGCGATAGAGCGAGCCGACCGAATCTTTCGAGATACGCTCGGCGATGCGTATCGCGGCCAACGAGAGGGCGCGATCGTGCTCGAGATGGCTTCGATTGCAAACAAGCAGGGACGCTACGACGATGCCATCATGCACCATGAGCGAGCGTCACGCATTTTCCTCGATGACCTGGGCCCGGAAAGCTCCTTGTATGCATTGTCCCTGTTCAACTTCGCGCAGACCCATCGAAACCACGGCCGCTGCGACCTGGCGCTGCCGCTTTATCGGGAGGCCCGGGCAATTCAGCAGGTGTTGTTCGGCCCGGAAAGCGAATGGATGGCGCGCAACGACCAGTGGATCGCGGAGTGCGAAGCCGGCCTGCAGGGCAATGACTCTGCAGGCCGCAGCTAGGCGAGACCTTCCCGAATCAGTGTGCCGTGATGATCTTGACCTCACCCAGATCCATATCCCGAATTGGCTGCTCGATCTCATCGAGATCGCCGACGATCATCCACGTCATCGACTGCGGGTAAATCGTCGCGTCTAGGAAGCATAAATCACCTTTTGGGTGACTCGCAGCGGTTCGTCTCGGTTGCTCTGCCCGGGCATCTGCCGTCGGCTGGCCACGTCGTCACCCATCAGCCCGCAGAGCGGCGGTACGGCCCGGAATCTGCCCCAGCAACGGCCTCGCAGACACTCTTCTCCCTCGCCCACCGGTTTTGCAGGCGAGCAACGCCGTTGCCGCGCCGCTTACGCCACAGCCCAA
>JARRMH010000419.1:0-2756 GCA_037386205.1 Woeseiaceae bacterium
CTCGACGAAAAAGACGTCGATCCGTGGATCGGCAAACAACTCGGCGCATTCAATATCACGAGGCGCATAGCATCCGGAGGCATGGGGGCTGTCTTCCTGGCCGCCCGCGCCGATCGCCAGTTCGAGCAACGTGTCGCTATCAAGATCATGGGCGCGCAGATGCTTTCGCGAGACGCGATCGCGCGATTCAGGACCGAGCGGCAGATACTCGCGAATCTCAGTCATCGATATATCGCCGGTCTTATCGACGGTGGCACGACGGATGAGGGGTTGCCCTACCTGGTGATGGAATATGTCGTCGGTGTACCGATCGATCGTTACTGCGACGACAAGCGGTTGAGTATCCGGAGGCGATTGCGGCTCTTCCAGAAAGTCTGTGAGGCGGTCGATTACGCCCATCGTAATCTGATCGTTCACCGTGATCTGAAGCCGAACAACATTCTGGTCGACGAGGCCGGCAACCCGAAATTGCTCGATTTCGGCATTGCCAAACTGCTCGATCAGCAGACAGCAATGCATACGATGGCCGTAACGCGCGAGGGTACCCGTGCCATGACGCCGGAGTACGCAAGCCCGGAGCAGGTTCGCGGTGAACCGGTATCAGTCGCAAGCGACGTATATTCGCTGGGTACGCTGCTCTACAAGATTCTCAGCGGGCGGATGCCCTTCGCTGCCGCCGGCGCGATGCCGGACAGCCTTGCTCGCGCGATCATCGAGCAGGAGCCAAGCCGCCCGAGCGATGCATTGACCCGGCCTGCAGAGTGGAAGAGCGGATCCAGCAGCGATTCGGAGGTAAGCGCGTTGCGAAGCACATCGACGCCGAAGCTCCGCGGCACCCTGTCCGGGGACCTCGACAATATCGTGCTGGCAGCACTGCGTAAGGATCCCGAGCGCCGTTACCCCTCTGCGATCGCTTTTTCGGAAGACATCGAAAATTTCCTCGCACATCGTCCCGTCAACGCCCGATCGGACAGCCTCTTCTACCGCGGCGCCAAATTCGTACGACGCAATGCCGCAGTGCTCGGTGTTGCCACGGTGGTTCTGATCCTGGGGATGCTCTCCGTCGCACAGATAATCGCGCAGCGCGACCGGGCCGAACTGGCGGCGAACCAGGCGCATCAGGTTTCCAACTTTCTCACCAAACTTTTCGAAAACGCGTCACCGTTTGCATCGAAAGGCGAAATCGTCTCGGCCGTCGATCTGCTCGAGGAAGGCACGCGAGAGATCGAGCAACTGTCGGATCAACCCGAGCTACAGGCCGAGTTGTACCGGGTGATGGGCGAGAGTTTTTCCATGCTCGGCAACTACGGCGAAGCGATACCGGCCCTCGAGCGCTCCCGGGCGCTGCATGAGGACAACGGTAATGCAGACACGCTCGACTATGCCGATACCCTGCAGCAACTCGGCGAGGCGCAGCGCCTCGCTGGCGATCTGGATGAGGCAGAAACGAATACCCGGCGATCGCTCGCGATACGCCAGAAGATACTCGGCACGCCCGACTCGTTGGTGGCATTCACGATTGGGCGCCTTGGCAACATCTATTACCAGAAACGGGACAGGGAAACCGCCCGAGACACCCTCGAGCGGGCACTCACCATGAAGCGCGAGCTGGGCGAGGAGGACGACGCCGAATTTGCCGATATCCTGGGCAATCTGGGCATTACGCTGGACTCGCTGGGTGAGTACGATCAGGCCGAGACTGTCATCGAAGCGGCCATCGAACTGTCGCTGGCGCACGAGGGGGAAATGCATCCCAACACGATCGTGCGCATCAGCAATCTCGGCCTTGTCTACATGCGTCAGGGTCGGCTCGAGGAGGCCGTGCGCCAATTCGAGCGTTGTCTAGTGGCATCGCGCAAGGTCTGGCCGGCTAATCACCCGTCAGTCGCACGCAACGTCCGCAATCTGGCGTCGGCGCAGAAACAACTCGGTAACTTCTCCGAATCGATCACGTTATACCGCGAGGCCGTAGAAATGGCGCGGGCACACTCGGGCGAAAGGAGCGTGCCATACGTTCGCAGTCTCCGCGGCCTCGGCGGCACACTGATGGATTTGGGACAATACGAGGAAGCGGAGCGGACGTTTCAAATAGCGCTTGCGATCATATTGGGCCTCAACGGAGAGGACGACTACGACGCGGCTCTGCTACGGATACTGCTCGGTCAATCATTGATCGACCAGCGACGTTTTGCGGAAGCCGAACCGCTATTGCGTGCCGGTCTCCGACAGCAGGATAAGCTCGGCAACAGTACGAGACTGGCCGCACGCCGCGAACTCGCCATGAGCTTGAGTGGTCAGGGCAAGTCGTCCGAGGCCGATACGGTCTTCGCCGAGATCGTTACGGAAATGGAAAAGTTGGTGGGGCCGGACAATGCGTCGCTCGCCGAGTTTCTGCTGCAGGCGGCAGGCCATGCCCGAAGAAGCGGGGATATCGATGAGGCGCTGGCACTTGCCGGACGGGCGCTGACTATCGCGCGCGAGAAGATGCCGCCCGGTAACTGGGTTGCCGCCGGAATAATGGCGGAGTACGGCAGATGCCTCCTGGCGGCGGATCGAGAGTCCGAGGCTCGCCGGTATCTCGCTGCCGCTCACCGCGACATGCTCGCGACATTCGGTGAGTCGGATCCGCGGGTCCGAGAACTCGGGGAACTCAGTCTCCAGTAGCCTCCGGCCGCAAGCGCCGGTGGGGTTCTACGCAACGGATCGCGACGGAGCCTGGCGTCGGCACCACCGCCGATCGCCTACCCGGCCAATTT
>JARRMH010000420.1:0-3488 GCA_037386205.1 Woeseiaceae bacterium
CTGGGTGATGGGCAAGGGGGACCTGGCCAGGTCGATCCGGGCCAGCATGTCCGTCCCCGGCATCTTCGCGCCCGTGATCGTGGACGATCGACTGCTCGCCGATGGCGGGCTCGTCGGCAACCTGCCCGTCGAGGTGATGCAGGCCATGGATGTCGACGTCATCATTGCCGTCGACGTCGCCTTTCCCCTGTACAGCAGAAAGGAACTCGATTCGGCGCTGGAAATATCCGAACAGATAGTGACGATCCTGATCGGGAAAGAGACGCGGCGACAGGTGGAGTTGCTCGATGACGACGACATCCTGATTCGACCGGAACTCGGCCAGTATTCATCGAGCGATTTCGGCAACATCACGGACGCTGTCGAGCCCGGGGCGCGGGCGACTCGCGCCTTCGCGACACAACTCGCTGCCCTCGCGCTCGACCCCGCCGCCTGGGAACGGTACCTGGCCGCACGCAGCCGTCCCGACGTCGAGCCATCCAGGCTGGCGTTTGTTCGCATCGTCCACGATGGCACCCTTGCAACCGAGGTACTCGAATCGCGACTGACGGTTGCGCCGGGCGATCCGATCGATGACGAGCTCCTGGCGCGCAATGCCGATATCCTGTTCGGGCTGCAAACGTACGAGCAGGTCAGTTACCATCTCGTCGAGGAAGCGGGCGGGACCGGTGTCGAATTCGAAGCGCGCAGCCGCAGCAGGTCACCCGACATGCTGCGCTTCGGCGTGGAGCTCGAAAACGATTTCGCAGGATCGACGGTCTTCAACCTGTCCGCGCGCATGACGCGCTCGGGAATCAATCCGCTCGGCGCGGAGTGGCGTAACGACCTGACGCTCGGTACAAACTCGCGGTTCCGGTCCGAGTATTACCAGCCGCTGCAATTCGATCCGCGCGTATTCGTCGCGCCGCGCATTTCGGCCGAGCAGTTCAACCTCGACGCGTCCACCGATGATCTGGCGGTGGCGCGCTATCGGTTCACCGAGGGCGAGGCGGGGCTCGACATCGGACGCGAACTCGGAAATTTCGGCGAATTCCGGCTCGGCCTCTTTCGCGGTCGCGGCCGTGGCGATGTGCGCATCGGCGATCCGGACCGCGCGGATATCGATTACGACAGGGGTGGCGCTCATGCGCGATTGCGGTTCGATACGCTTGACGGTGCGTTCTTCCCGCGGCATGGCCTGCTCGGTGACATTAGCTGGACCACATCGAGCGACGGGCTGGGTGCTTCGTACGATTTCGAAGCGATAGAGGGAACGTTTACGGCTGCTGCCAGCCGTGGCAGGAACACGTTGCAGCTGGGGATCGAATACGCGACGACACTGGAATCGAGCGTGGAGCTCGTGAACGATTTCACGCTCGGGGGGTTCCGCCGGCTGTCGGGTCTCGAAACCGACGCCCTTAGTGGCCCGCACCTGGCTCTGGCGACGCTGGTCTTCTACCGCCGTTTCGGAGAAGCCTACAGTCCGCTGGATACGCCGATCTACCTCGGCATGTCGGCCGAAACGGGCAACGTGTGGCAGAACCGCTCGGACATGAGTTTCAGCTCGATGCTGTGGGGCGGCAGCGTATTTGCAGGCTTCGATACGCTGATCGGACCCGTGCATATCGCAGCCGGCTATACCGAGGGCAGCCGCACGAGTTTTCACCTGTCCGTGGGTTCACCAGCGCGTTGATCAGCGGGAAATCTTCTCGAGGACCTGCGTTGGATTGTCGGTTTTCCGATAGTAGCCGTGGCGCTTCGCCATGTTATCGAAGGCGGCATCTCTCTCGGCCTCCGTGGCGTACCAGTGCAGTTGTTCCCAGTCGTTGCCGATAACCTTGCGCAGCGTATCGTTTTCGGGAAGCGTGACGCGAATGCCAAACGGTTTTTCGTGTTCCGCGCTCGCGGGATCGACCAGATTGTGTTGGTGGCAGTAGTCCAAGGTGAATCCCTGCGGGAGTGATGCCGAAGCAGCGCGAGTATACCGAAGTTTCATCGAGGCGCATTACCGGAGGGAGTCGCGGTCGGCGGCGCCCTCCCGGTCGGCCCAGCCAAGCAGGCGCCGCGTCACAAAAAGGTAGGCCGGTTTGAACGTTCGCATCCACAGGCGCGAGACGGGCGACGGGTTCGCGAGGATGCGCTGCTCCCGTGCGGTCAGCAGGTCCGGCCGGTACGTTCGCTTGTGCTTGAGCAAATGCCTGATGTCCTCGTACGCGGCAATACGAAACAGCCGCGACCGGTTGCGACTGTGCGTCGCGAGCTGAAAGTCGATGATGCCGGGTGCGCCGTTGGCGAGGACCAGCAGGTTGGGTTCCTTGGCCAGGTCGTTGTGGCAGACACCGGCCCGATGCAGCCGACGTACCAGTCGCGCCGCGGCTCTGAACCAGGCGGCTTCACGCGGTTTTGCGCGATACAGCGGTTCTCCGGCGAGGTAGCTCCGGAGCAATCGGTCGCGCTCTGTGGCAACAATTGCGGGAACACCGCCCACGCCCTCCAGGGCCGCCAGGGCGCGGGCCTCGCGCTGCAACAGGCGCCGTGCAAGCCCTCGAGACCACCAGGGCGCGGCGGCTATGTTGCGCGCGATCACCGGCTCCCCGTCGACCACTTCGAGTGCAACTTCGCCAAACAGGTCGCGTTTCAGGATCGTTTTGCCGTCCATTTCGTCAAGAATAATGCGAAAATGACCAGCCGTCGCATTCCAGGGAAAGCATGAGCGAAGAGACGAGCAAGCCAGAACGGCCTGTGGCACAGGATCCAATCGGTTGCAAGATCGCAGTGCTGGACCTTGCACAGATCGGGATCCGCGACGGCGGCACTGACGCGGGGCGCTGGTACTACAACGTCGCGTACCGACTCATGCGCCAGTTGCGCATCCGCTTCGACCTGCAAAGCTGGTGGCACGACCGCTCGATGCTCAGCAACCGTCAGCGCCTGCTCGAATTCTATTCGGAGATCGTGTTGCAGTCGGTCAGCGAGCGGATCGTCATATTCGTCGACGAAATTACCTGCCTCGAAGAATTGCCGTTTGCCGATCAGTTGCTCGGCAGTATTCGCGCGGCGCACAACGCGCGTACGACGGACCCGGATTTTCTCAGGCTGACCTTCGTGCTGCTGGGCGAGTGCGATCCGGCGAGCCTGATTGCCGAACCGGAAATGTCGCCGTTCATCGTCGCCCAGCAGGTCGTGCTCGATGACTTCACGCGGGAACAAATCAACCTGTTTGCGACCGAACTCGGTCTCGACAAACGCCTCGCCGAAAAGGCGCTCGACAGGATCTATTACTGGACCAAGGGGCAGCCATACCTGACCCAGAAGCTCGCGCGCTACGTAGCCCGCAGCGAAATTCACGGCGACGTCGCCGCGCACGTGGATCACCTGGCGACAACGCAGCTGGCGGGAAGAGCGGCACTGCACAGTGAGCCGCACATGGCTCACATTCACCGTGCCATCGTCAATGACCGGAAACGTTCCGAGGCTCTGCTGACCCTCTACGGGAAGATCCGCAAGGG
>JARRMH010000421.1:0-4754 GCA_037386205.1 Woeseiaceae bacterium
CATCATCGGCCCCGAATTCGAAGTCGATGCCCTCGTCAGGCTCTGCTGCGCCCAGGTCGACGATATCGGCCGCTCCGCCCTCATCATCGCCGAAGTCCATGTCGAGTTCGGCCGCCTCGTCCATTTCGGCTTCGAACGAGAGGTCGACCGCCTTGGTGGCGCCGGCGACACCGGCGCCCGCAAACAACTCGTGGTCCCCCGCAATCTGCTGCCCCATGATGACGATCTTGTCCCAATCCGACGACTCGCTGTCGCCAACGGCCTGATTGAGTTTGGTCGCGGCGTCGACAAACGCATCGCGATTGCCCCAGACGAAATAGATTTCGCAGAGCTTCGACAGCAGCGCGGCGTCGTTCGGTTCCCCCTCGAGGGCACCGTTGATCAGCTCGGCTGCCTGGTCGTAGAGGCCATACGCCATGGGGAAATCGGCCTCGGCCAGCGGATCGGTCTGGTCGAGGTTGACGGCCGTTTCGCTGCTGAAAGTATCATCAATGGAGTCGAAAGTGTCGGTCCCGGCGGTCGGCACCTGGGTCGTGTCGTGGTCCGACAGATCCGCCGTGGGGGACCCGACCGTCTCCTCGTCGATGACCGGGTGGATACCCGAATCCTGCTCGACGACGACGATCGATTCGTCGCGTGGCGGCGCATGCAGCGTTTCCGTTCCCGAGAATTCGCCTTCGGGGATCTCGTCACGATCGAGCGACTCCCAGGTCCCGTCATCTTCCTCATCGCGACCGCGACGCAGGAACCAGAGCAGAATGCCGGCCGCGAGAATGACCGCCGCGCCGACCTTGACCCACCAGCTGCCGAGGAAGCCCATGATACGGTCCATGAAGCTCGGCTCACTGACCCGCGGCGTACGCACGTTGTCCGTCGGTGTTGCCGGCTCCGTCTCGGCCGCTGCGTCGTCGGCGCCCGTCTCCCCGGCCGCCACTTCGTCGGTATCCGCCTGGATCTCGTCTTCGGCCAGCAGGTCATCGTCGGTCGTTGCCGGCGGCTCATAAACTTCGCCGCGAATATCGGCGAGTTCCTGCCGCAGGGCTGCCAGCTCGTTGTCACGTATTTCGATCAGCGACTGCGAGTCGGGCACGTCGGCCGTTTCCAGCTCGGCAATGCGCTCGACGATCTCCTGCTCGCGCGTCGGCGGTTCCGCCGCCGTATCGGTATCGTCGGTGAAATCGACCCCGGTCGGTTCCTCGTCCGGCGGTACGAGCGTCAGGCTGGCTTCGGTTGCCGATTCGGCGGGAGCGCTCTCCTCAGGCTCGGCGGCGACCGCGCTGGTGTCCTCATAGGCAGCGTCGTCCGCCGCGGTGTCCGCGTAGCTGGTGTCGACAGGCGCCCCGCCCCGCCACTCGTCGTTCATGCGCTTCACGGCAGCGAACGCGTCACCGCGGCTGATTTCGTAAACCTCGTCGGCGCTTGGAATGCGGATCGTCACGTTGGCCTTGAGGCGATTGATATTGCCGTCGAACGCCTGCGGGTTGGCTTCGAAGATCGCCACCATCGTCTGGTTGATCGACAGGCGGCTGTCGGGTCGCAGGCGCATCGTGATGCCCCACAACGTATCGCCCCGGTTCACGTCGTAGGTTCCGCCGGACATTGTCGAGTACGGCTCCTGCGAGACCGGCGCGGCCGGTTCTGCGGGCCGGGACGGGGGCGTGTACGTGCGCTCGGGTTCGGGTGCCGGCCGCTCGATGCGACCGCTGTCAGTCGGCGTCGCACGACTCGGTGCCTGCACGGCCGGAGCCTGCTGCACCGCCGGTGGCGAGTACGTGGGCGGATCCAGCAGCACCGTGTATTCGCGCAGCAGGCGCCCTGACGACCAGGTCGCCTCGACGAGGAAGGTCAGGAACGGTTCCGTTATCGGCGTGCGCGAACGCAGCTGGATTACAGCGCCACCCGCTCCGGACTGGACGTTGAACGCGAGGTCCTGAAGGTAATACGGGCGGTCGATCCCGTAACGCGCGAACGTTTCCGCCGGCGCCAGTGTGACGCTCAGGCTGGACAGTTCTTCCGGCGTCGCTGACAGCAACTCGATCTCTGCACGGAGCGGTTCGTTGAGTGCAGAATCGAGCCGGATGTCACCGAGCCCGATTGCCCAGACTTCGCTCGAAAGCAAAAAGACGAGCCCCAGCGAGATACGCGTAAGACATCGCGACATAATGTATTTCTCCAAACCCACAAGGCCCCTTTTAACGACTTCCAGTCAGGGCCGCCAAGTGCCTGCGCACTATAGCTTATAGATAGTTTTTTGCCAATTAACTCTCCGTGACCGCAGACGGATAACGGCCGGTGTCGACCCCGTCGAGAACCTCGATACCGGGCGCCTGCTCGAGTAATTCGACGACCTGCGAAGCCGAGATCTTGTCACGCGTTTCGATATGCACCGCCTCGGAATGCCCATAAAAGACCGGAATACGCACGGCCGTCGGATTGACGAGAATAGTATCGTCATCCAGTATCTTGCGCGTCTCCCAGACCATTTTCATCTCTTCTTTCGTGTACCGATTATCGAGAAAGACGTCGATGTGCGGAATGGCATTGAAACCGATCTGCTTGGCATCGCCCTCGAGTTCGAGCGGACGACCGTTCAGCAGGGACGTCGTCTGCCGGACCAGGTCGTCGATCAGCCCCTTGCCGGCGCCCGAGACCGCCTGGTAGGTGCAAACATTGATGCGTTCGATGCCCACGGCATCGTAAATGGGCTTCAGTGCCACCACCATCTGGATCGTCGAACAGTTGGGGTTGGCGATGATCCCTCGCTTGGTGTACCCGGACAACGCCTCTTCATTGACCTCCGGCACGACCAGCGGGATGTCGTCGTCGTAACGAAACTGCGAGGTGTTGTCGATGACGACACAACCCGCCGCGACCGCCCGCGGCGCGTATTCCGCAGAAATCGAAGCGCCGGCCGAGAACAGGCCGATCTGCACTTTGGAAAAATCGAAGTCGGCGAGGTTCTCGACGCGCAATTCGCGGTTGCCGAAGGGCACGTCCATGCCGACCGAACGCTCACTGGCGAGCGCATAAACCTTGCCCACCGGAAACTTGCGCTGCCGCAGTATCTCCAGCATGGACTCGCCGACGACTCCGGTGGCGCCGACGACAGCGACGTCGTATTTCCTGGTCATATTTGTTCTTCGGGCCTGCCGGCCCTCCTACAGTTGCAGATTGAAATCTTCCAAGACATTCAAAGGTTTGGGGTTTCCGATACCACGTCGGCGTTTTGTGCGCGATGACGCAGGAAGTGATCGATGAGCACGAGCGCAACCATTGCCTCGGCGATCGGCGTCGCGCGCAGCCCGACACACGGGTCATGGCGTCCTTTGGTCACAATTTCCGTCTCGTTGCCGTCCTTGTCGACGGTCTTGCCGGGCCGGGTGATACTCGAGGTCGGCTTGAGCGCGATGCTGACGAGCAGGTCCTGGCCCGAGGAGATGCCGCCGAGCGTACCGCCGGCATCGTTCTTGCTG
This sequence comes from Woeseiaceae bacterium, assembly GCA_037386205.1. Taxonomy (GTDB): domain Bacteria; phylum Pseudomonadota; class Gammaproteobacteria; order Steroidobacterales; family Woeseiaceae; genus UBA1847. The sequence continues at coordinate 3,474 of JARRMH010000421.1, forward strand.
AAGCCGCCGGCCGACATCTCGTCGCGGTGCTCGCTGCCGCGTTGTGTCACGGCCGCGAAACCCGCGCCCACCTCGACGCCCTTGACCGCGTTAATGCTCATAAGCCCGTGCGCGAGGTCGGCTTCGAGCTTGTCGAAAACCGGTTCGCCGAGCCCGACCGGCATGTTGCGCACGAGCACGCTGATCTTGGCGCCGATCGAATCGCCCTCCTCCCGAAGCGCGTTCATGAAAGCCTCGAGCTCGTCCAGCTTGCCGGGGTCGGCGCAGAAAAACGGATTGTCATTCACCGTCGAGAGGTCCGTGGGTTCGAGCTCGATCGGGCCAAGCTGCGCGACGAACCCGCCGATCTCGATTCCGGCCTGTTCCCGCAAGAACTTTTTGGCGATCGCACCCGCAGCAACGCGCATCGCTGTCTCGCGGGCGGACGAGCGCCCGCCGCCGCGGTAGTCGCGAATGCCGTACTTCTGCTGGTAGGTATAGTCGGCGTGGCCGGGGCGAAACTTGTCCTTGATGTCGCCGTAGTCCTTCGACCGCTGGTCGGTATTCTCGATCAACAGGCCGATCGGCGTACCCGTCGTCTTGCCCTCGAACACGCCCGACAGGATCCGCACCCGGTCGGGTTCGTTGCGCTGGGTCGTGTGCTTGTTGCGCCCCGGTCGGCGGCGGTCGAGATCCAGCTGGATATCATCCTCCGAGAGCGCCATACCGGGCGGACAGCCGTCGACGATGCAGCCGAGGGCCGGCCCATGACTTTCGCCATAGGTCGTCACCACGAAGGATTTGCCAAAACTGTTGCCCGACACCGTCTATTTCCCGTTCGCAATCAGATCCTCGCGGGTCAGCAGGAACACACCGGCGCCGCCCCGCTCGAATTCGAGCCAGATAAACGGCAGCTCCGGGTAGGCAGCTTCCACTGCCGGTTGGCTGTTGCCGACCTCGCAGACGAGTATTCCATTCTCCGTAATAAATCGCGAGGCCTCATGCACAATCTTGTGAACCGCTTCAAGGCCGTCGTCACCCGCCGCGAGGCCGATTGCGGGTTCGTGTCGGAACTCGGCCGGCCTGGCGTCCATGTCGGTGCGATCGACGTACGGCGGATTGCTGACAATGATGTCGTAGCGTTCGTCGCCCAGCGCCGTGAACAGATCGGAACGAACCAGGCGCACGCGCTCCCCGAGTTCGAAACGTTCGACGTTGATCCGTGCGACGTCGAGCGCGTCCGGCGATACGTCGAGCGCATCGACTGTCGCCCCCGGGAACGCGAGCGCTGCAGCGATGGCG
>JARRMH010000422.1:0-2702 GCA_037386205.1 Woeseiaceae bacterium
GGCCTTTTCTTCGGCCTTTTCTTCGGCTTTCTCGTCGGCCTTCTGGTCCACCTTTTGCTCGGCCTTCTCGTCGGCTTGCTGTTCGGCCTTTTCCTCGGCCTGCTCGTCAACCTTCTCGCCGGCGGCCTTTGCCTCTACGGTCTCGTCTTTCGCCGCTGCGGCCTCGTCCTTCGCGGCACTGTCGGGCGCCGCGACCTGCTCGTCGTCAGCCGACGATTTCGCCGTCGCCTTTTTCTTGCTAGCAGCCTTTTTCGCCGTCTTCTTGGCAGCCTTCTTCCTGGTCGCCGACTTCTTGGCAGTCTTCTTGCGTGTTGCTTTCTTCGGCTTGCCCTCTTCGTCGAGTTCGACGAACTCGTCCTCGCCCAGGGCCACTTCCGGCAGGGAAGCCTTGCCGTCGAGTACCGCATCGGCGATCAGCGACGTGTACAGCTCGATTGCCCGCATGGCGTCATCGTTGCCGGGCACGACGTAGTCAACCCCTTCGGGCGAGCAGTTCGTGTCCACGATCGCGACGACGGGAATGCCGAGCTTGCGTGCTTCGCGAACCGCGATGTCCTCGTGCTCTACGTCGACGACGAACATGACATCGGGCAGCGCCCCCATATCCTTGATGCCGCCGAGGCTGCGCTCGAGCTTTTCCTGCTCGCGAGAGAGTCCGAGAATTTCCTTTTTCGTCAGGCCCTCGTAGCCGCCTTCCTCACCAGCCATGGCTTCGAGCGTCTTGAGACGCTTTACCGACTGCCGAATGGTCTTGTAGTTGGTCAGCATGCCGCCGAGCCAGCGCTGGCTGACGAACGGCATCTCGCACCGCGTGGCCTGGGTGCGAACCGAGTCGCGTGCCGCGCGCTTGGTGCCGACGAACAGGACCGTGCCGCCGTCCGCGACCGTGGCCTTGACGAAGGCCGCAGCCTGCTTCGCCATCGGCAGGCTCTTTTCGAGGTTGATGATGTGGATCTTGTTACGTTCGCCGAAGATGAACGGTGCCATCTGCGGGTTCCAGTAACGGGTCTGATGACCAAAATGCACGCCAGCCTCAAGCATCTGGCGCATGGTTACGTCTGCCATGAGAATATCTCCGGGTTAGGCCTCCGCATATCCCGGCCCGCAACCCCTTTTCTCTCAGGGCACCCAGCGGGCAGTGTCGATATGCGTGTGAATTAGTCGCGCCGCAGGCAATGGTTGCCCCCGGCGCGCGCGCTTTATACCATAGCATGCGCCGCAGTGTTAACCCTTTTTCAGGGGACAGTGACCCTGTCCCCGATCTACACCAGATGACTGTCACCCTTAAAACGCCTGAAGAACAGGAGAAGATGCGTGTCGCCGGTCGACTGGCCGCCGATGTGCTCGACATGATCGGCGAGTTCGTTAAACCGGGCATCACGACCGGCGAACTCGACCGTATCTGCCATGAGTACATTACCGGGGAACAGGGCGCGATCCCGGCTCCGCTCAATTACCGCGGCTTCCCGAAATCGATCTGCACGTCGGTCAATAACGTCGTCTGCCATGGGATCCCGGGCGACAAGAAGCTGAAATCCGGCGATGCCCTGAACATCGACGTCACAGTGATCAAGGACGAGTTCCATGGCGATACGAGCCGTATGTTCATGGTTGGTAAGGAAAATATCCTGGCGAAGCGGCTTTCGACCATCGCCAGGGAGGCCATGTGGCTGGGCATCGAGGAACTTGGGCCGGGTAAGCATCTCGGCGACATCGGCGCAGCGATCCAGAAACACGTCGAGGGACACCGGTACTCGGTCGTGAGGGAGTATTGCGGGCACGGTATCGGCAGGGTGTTCCACGAAGACCCCCAGGTGCTGCACTACGGCAAGCCCGGCACCGGGCTGGAGCTCCGCGAGGGCATGACTCTGACTGTCGAGCCGATGGTCAATGCGGGCAAGGCGGCGGTTCGCCTGTTGCCGGACGGCTGGACGGTCGTGACGCGCGACCGCAGCCTGTCAGCGCAGTGGGAGCACACCTGCCTCATCACCGCGGACGGATTCGAGGTGCTGACCCTTGGCGCCGATGAACGCTGACCCTTCAACGACTTACAGCGATATCCGAGAATCGTTGGCAGAAGCCGGCGAGGACCTGAAGCGCCGCTTTCTGGGCGGGGAGGCGGTGGTCGACCTGGTGCGCGCGCGCGCCGCGGTCATCGACGAGGCGCTCATCGGCCTGTGGCAGGAACACTGCGACTCCGTCGGCGCGGCACTGGTCGCCGTCGGTGGCTACGGTCGGGGCGAGCTGCATCCGGGCTCGGACGTCGACGTCATGCTGTTGCTGCCGGACGAGATGCCGGACGGCGGCGAGGACGCCCTGTCCGGCTTCGTCACGGCGCTCTGGGACATCGGCCTCGAGATCGGGCACAGCGCCCGCACCGTGGCCCAGTGCGAGGAAGAAGCGCGGGCCGACATCAGTGTCGTGACCACCCTGATGGAGGCGCGCCTGCTGGCCGGCCCCGAGGCACTGTTCGATGCGATGCAGGCCGTCATCGGGCCCGACCACATCTGGCCGTCGGACCGCTTCTTCGAGGAGAAGCGCAAGGAACAGATCGCACGGCATCACCGCTATCACGACACGGCCTACAATCTCGAACCGAACGTCAAGGGCAGCCCCGGCGGATTACGCGATATCCAGATGATCGGCTGGGTGGCGAAGCGCCATTTCGGCGCCTCCACGCTGGCCGACCTCGTGGATCACGA
>JARRMH010000423.1:0-2677 GCA_037386205.1 Woeseiaceae bacterium
TTTTGTTTGGGCCTGTTGTGATGCTCTTATGGGGCGTCTACATATTGCTGGGCGGGTTGAGTGGTTCCGGCCGCGCTTCATGGGGCACACTGCCAATTCTTGCACCGTGGTTCCTTATATCAGCCTCGTATATTGCGATCGCTCTTTGGGCGCTGCGTAGTGCTAGAGGCCAACAGTACCTTGCGATTGAGCAAGAGAAGATGGCGAAGGTAGAACGAAATTGGCTCTGGTACGGGAAGTTTCTCTTTGCCTGTTACGCTGCCGCCTTCGCATCGTTCATGCTGCTGGGAGTACTTGCTTTGCCATTCGCTGAGTACCGCGTCCTTGAGGCAATGTTCCGGCCATACGGCGGCTATTTTCTTCTCGGCCTCGGGCTTCTTTGGGCGCCGCTGATATTCCGATATTTGAAGTAACGACCGGCCGGTTGTGGCCGCACTGCGACGGTCGCCCTGACTTCGAAGTGACTTCCGCTTTGCGCTGGCAAGCCGCCGCTCGACGAAACAGCGGTATACTGTCGGCCCGAGCCCCAGAAGAGACATGCGAAAAGGACCGTATCGATGAATAAATTGCGGACTACGATCATCTTGGGCGCACTGACAGCGCTGCCGTGTTGGGCGCAGGAATTTACGCTGCACGAGGACGACTATCCGGAGCAGAAAGAGAAGTACTCGCCGTATGTCGATCAACACTTTCCGCAAAATGTCTACTTCGGCGATACGCACCTGCACACGTCGTGGTCTGCAGACGCGGGCCTTGCGGGAGCGACGCTCGGACCTGAGTTCGCCTATCGGGTCGCCCGAGGAGAGGCTGTCACGAGCCAGACCGGCCTGCCATTCAAGCTGATCCGGCCACTGGATTTTGTCGTGGTCGCCGATCATTCCGAGAATTTGGGGATCTACGACTACCTCGAACGTGGCGACCCGATACTGAAGGCGAGCGAGAACGGTCGAAAATGGCTGGAGTATTTTCAGGCGGGGGAAGGAATCAAGGCTGCCTATGAATGGTCCGCGTTTAACGCGGAGGGCAAAGATCCCATCGATAGCTCTGAAATGCAGTCTCAGGTTTGGGAGCGCGTCATCGCGAATGCAGAGAAGTATAACGAGCCAGGCGTCTTCACTGCGTTCATTGGTTACGAGTGGACTTCAGGGCCAGGTAGCAACAACCTGCATCGCAACGTCATATTCCGGGACGGCGGCGAACGTGCTCAACAGGTGGTGCCTTTCTCGGCTTTCAATAGCGACGATCCGGAGGACCTCTGGTCCTACCTGGACACTTACGAGGAGACGACTGGCGGGCGCGTTCTTGCGATTCCCCACAACGGCAATCTGTCAAACGGCATGATGTTCATGCTCGAGACATTTGCCGGCAAGCGCTTCAACAGAGACTACGCTGAACGGCGGCAGCGGTTCGAAAGAGTCGTCGAGGTCACGCAGCCGAAAGGCACCGGGGAAGCCCACCCGCTGCTGTCGCCCGACGATGAGTTTGCGGACTTTGAACTCATGGACAAGTCGAACCTGACCGGCACCGTGGCCAAGACGCCGGAGATGATCAAGACGGAATACGCGCGCGAAGCGCTCAAACTTGGCCTTGCGGAAGAAGCACGACTGGGTGTGAACCCATTCAAATTCGGAATGATCGGTTCGACCGACAGCCACAACGCGATCCCCTCCACTCGGGAGGAGAACTGGTTCGGCAAGATTCACTTCGTAGAGCCTTCGCCCCACCGCCGGGACGGCTTTTTTATCGAGAGCTCCGTCGATCCTTCTTATTCGATTCGCGACATCGACCTCGGTGCCTCGGGGCTAGCTGCCGTATGGGCCACCGAGAACACTCGAGAGGCCATATGGGATGCGTTTGCCCGCCGTGAAGTGTTCGCGACGACTGGTACTCGACTGCGAGTTCGGCTGTTCGCGGGTTGGGACTTCGAGGAGGCAGAAGTGCAGCGTCCCGATTTTGCCGAGCAAGGCTATACCCGAGGTGTACCCATGGGCGGCGACCTTCGCCGAGGCCCGGAAGGCGCGTCGCCAACCTTCATGGTGCGGGCGCTGCGCTATCCGGACGGCGCGAATCTCGACCGCATCCAGATCATTAAAGGCTGGCTCGATGAAGACGGAGACACCCAGGAACGAATTTACGACGTAGCCGTTTCTGGGGGACGCAGCATCGGCCCCGATGGTCGCTGCCGGGAACCTGTCGGTAACACCGTCGACGTGGCCAACGCAACTTACACCAACGACATTGGTGCAGCTGTTCTCGCGGCCTACTGGCGAGACCCGGAGTTCGATCCCGATCAGCGGGCCTTCTACTACGTGCGGGTGATCGAGATTCCTACACCTCGCTGGACAGCCTATGACGCAAAGTACTTCAGCATCGAGATGCCGGAGGGTACGGCAATGGAAGTGACTGACCGCGCTTACACGAGTCCAATCTGGTATACGCCATAGCGCACGATGGCGCGCGCGACTGTCCGATACTGCCCGTTTGGTTCGGCCCCGGTATGTTGGACCACCAGATTACGCTTTCTTGCGCGGAGTTGGCCAAATCTTGCTAATAAACTAACCTGGACCGAGCATCCGTTCTTCGTAGCAGCTGCCCTTTGTCAACCTACATTTGTTCGTCGCTAGCGCAGAAACGCAATGCGACATCGGTGCGACATCGCCCTACCCTGTTTTCGTAA
>JARRMH010000424.1:0-2669 GCA_037386205.1 Woeseiaceae bacterium
ACACAATGACGAGGGGGCGCTCGGTATCGTGATCAATCGGCCGACGACGCTCCAGCTTCGTGAGCTGTTCGAACAACTCTCGGTCGACGACGCGGACGCGCAGGCCGCGGACAATCCCGTGCTTGCGGGCGGCCCCGTCGGCATGGAGCGCGGCTTCGTACTCCACGGTCCCGAGCACAGCTACGAGAGCACGCTCGAGGTCTCCAACGAGATCCGGCTGACGCTGTCGCGCGACATTATCGAGGCGCTGGCGGCCGGGCAGGGTCCGACGCAGGCACTCGTTGCACTCGGTTATGCCGGATGGGGCGCCGGGCAGCTCGAGGAAGAGATGCTGGCCAACTCCTGGCTCAACGTGCCCGCTACGCCCGATATCGTGTTCGACACGCCGTTCGCGGAGAGGTGGAACACGGCGGCGCGCTCGCTCGGCATCGACATTTCGGCCCTGCCCACGGATGCCGGACACGCCTGAGTTGGCCGCGCCGGCAACGATTCTCGCCTTCGACTTCGGATTGCGGCGCATCGGCGTCGCTGTCGGCCAGTCCGTCACCGGCTCGGCCAGCCCGCTCGGCGTCATCGCCAACCGGGAACAGGGCATTGACCTGGACGCCATCGCCGCGCTGGTGAACGAGTGGCGACCGACCGCTCTCGTCGTCGGGATGCCGACACATGCGGACGGTTCCGAGAGCACGTTGCACAAGCCCGTGGTTGCCTTCATCGAGGCACTCGAGCACTTCGGGCTACCGGTCGAGGCGGTCGACGAACGCTACACGTCGGTCGAGGCCGAGCGCGTTCTCAAAGAGGCCCGGGCGAGCGGATCCCGCGGCCGCATCGGCAAGGCGGACATCGACAGCGCCGCGGCTGTATTTATCGCTGAAAGATATCTCGCGAGGGGGTAGAATCTCGCCGCGATGAACGCGGAACCCAAAGAAGTCCTGCGGGACGAAGCTGCGCTGCAGATCGACACGAACGGCAACCTTTGCCATCTTCTGACGCTCAAGGGGCTCGACAAGGCCCTGCTCGTCGACATCCTCGACGATGCCGAGAGATTCCTGACACCGCCCGGTGACCCGCCGGCCCGCAGCCGGTCGCTGCAGGGACGCACGGTAGGTAACCTTTTTTTCGAACCCAGTACGCGCACGCGGGCTTCCTTCGATCTGGCCGGTAAACGTCTCGGCGCCGACGTTTTGAATCTCGACGTCAATACGTCATCGCGCAAGAAGGGCGAAAGCATCCTCGACACGATCTACACGCTCGAGGCAATGCAGGTGGACGTGATGGTCGTTCGCGATGCCAGCGACGGTGTACCGGCCTATATCGCGCGTCACGTGAAGCCGCACGTCAGTATCCTGAACGCGGGCGAGTCGGACGTTTCGCACCCGACCCAGGGCCTGCTCGATGTCCTGACCATCCGGCAGCACAAGAAGCGTTTCGACAACCTTGCGGTCGCGATAGTCGGCGATATCCGGCATTCCCGCGTTGCGATGTCGACCTCGCAGGCGCTGACCACACTGGGAGTATCCGACCTGCGCCTGATCTCGCCGCCGGTACTCGCGCCCGACCCGGACAAGGTGCCGGGCGCGAAGATCGTCGATAATCTCAGGGAAGGTCTTGAAGATGCCGACGTCGTCATGGCGCTGCGGATTCAGCGCGAGCGCATCGGCAATCTCGACGGAATTCCCGGGATCGACGAATATTTCGCCAATTACGGCATCAGCAACGAGAGCATCAAGGCCGCGAAGCCCGATGCAATCGTGATGCACCCGGGGCCGATGAACCGCGGCATCGAGATCGAGGGAGCGCTGGCCGATGGCCCCAGGTCGGTCATCACCGAACAGGTCCGTAACGGCGTCGCCGTACGCATGGCCGTACTCGACCGCATCAGCCGGACGATAGCCGCGCGCCAGTAAGACCCGGGCCGGTCAGGCCGGGCTGCTATTGCGCCCGTCGAGGCTCGGCGAGCCTGGCCCCGCGGCGAGCAGCACGAGGAATCCGCCGATCATCGAGATTTCCTTCCAGAACGTGTTCCACTCGCCTTCGACCCGGAAGGGATGGAAAATGATCGCCGTGGCGATCGTGAACACGATTTTAACTGTGGCGGAGTTGGCCGTTAGCCGCCGCAACGCGCCAGGAGCATCAGAATGACAACAGCCAGTATCGACCCGATGTACACGCGCATCGAAACTGTCCTGCCTGCCGTGCTCTTCCAGGCATCGCCTGTGGCCTTCCGGAGCCCTCCCAGGGGGTCGGGCGACTCAGTAAACGTCGGCCCGCTCTGTTTCGGCTCCTGAGCTTGTTCGGCAGCGTCGCTCTCTGCTTTGCTCGTGGGCGCTTCCTTCCTGGTATCTTCGCTCAAAGCTGAACCTCGATCAGTTTGTCGATACCAGTGTCCCAACCATTGGGACTAACTGCAAATACAGGGAGGGGAGGATCAGCCGCCGAAATTGATCTTGGCTTCCAGGTTGGACCGCGAGTCGGCGTGCGACATGGCTTCATCGAGCGTGATGGTGCCGTCCTTGTATAGCTGCAGCAGCGCGTCGTCGAAGTTCTGCATGCCCTGCTCGCCCGACTCCTTGTGTGCTTCCTTCACGGCGGAAATGTCGCCCTTCAGGATCAGGTCCTTGATGTGAGGTGTGTTGAGCATGAGCTCGACTGCAGCCACGCGCTTGCCG
>JARRMH010000425.1:0-2667 GCA_037386205.1 Woeseiaceae bacterium
ACCGATCCGAACCTGCTCGGTGCACCGACGGGCCATGTGGTGCCCATCCGCGAGATCCGCCTGGCCGCGGGAGCCGAGTTCATCGTCGTCGTGTGCGGTGCCATCATGACGATGCCCGGCCTGCCACGAGTACCGGCAGCCAACGCGATCCGGGTCAACGACAAGGGCAGGATAGAGGGGTTGTTCTAGGCGGCCGCGGAGCGCGGGCGCTCGTCGAAGAGGTCGCTGTTGCGCGAGCGAAATCCGGCCCAGTCTTCACCGTCACGCGCGCGCTCGGCGATCAGCATCAGGAACAACCAGGTTATCATCGCGTTATATTTTTCCGCGGCCCCGACCTTCTGTGTCAGGCGCCGCAGTGCCGCGTCGAAACGCGTGATCGCCTCGCGTCGGGGATAGGTTCTGACGTACAGCCAGCCGACATAGACATGAGCCTCATGATCGAAGCGGCCAGGATCGATTTCGGCCGCTTCGAAGCGTTCGATAGTCAGGTCGTCGCACAGCCGGCTTGTCATTGCTGATCCTCCACGAGCTGATGGCTGTCCTGCGCCGTGAGCGAGCAGCCGTACACCGACTTGAGCTGTTCGATGACCTTGCGGGTGTCTGCCGAAAACGGTGACTTCCCCTCGAAGGCGTGCAGCACGATTCCCTCGAGCAGGTCGCCAAGGCTGAGATCGGTGTATTCGGCAAGTCCCTTGAGTACCTTCAGCAGAGACGACTCGAGGCGAACGCCGGTCTGTGTACGCTGGATAACGGTGCGGGCCATGAGTAGATCCCGGTGATGTTATATTGGTAACAAGGTAACAATATAGCGCTACGGCGCGCCCGATGCAAGCCGTGCGGACGGGGGATCCTGTGCGGATGATTGCGGCTCAGTCATCCGGCGGCGTGCCGCGTAGCTTCTTGACGGCGCTGCGCCGCGATTTCTCGGCCAGCCGTTTCTCTTTCGCGGCGCGCGAAGGTCGCGTTGCGATGCGGGGCCGACGTTTGCGGGTTGCCTTCCTGATGGTCTCGGCGAGTCTTTGCAATGCCGCCTGACGATTGCGTTCCTGGCTGCGACTTTCCTGCGCCTTGATTGTCAGCACGCCCCCGGATGAAATGCGGCTGTCGCCGCTCGCGAGGAGACGGGCTCTTACCGGATCCGGGAGGGAGGAGCTGTTGCGAATGTCGAAGCGCAGCTGGATCGCCGTCGCGACCTTGTTCACGTTCTGACCGCCCGCGCCCCGCGAGCGAACGGCGGTCATCGCGATCTCGGCCAGCGGGATACTCAGCGTATCAGTAACGTGGAGCTGCTCCATGAATGTCTCGGTCCGGGCAATCGATTGTGTGACAATACGCCTGTCATGATGCGAATCGGCAGCGGCAATGCAAGCGCGTAACCTGGTCGTGCTGGTCTGCTGCCAGCTCATTTCCGCCACAGCGACGATTTCCTTCGTGATGCTGGGCGGCATCATCGGCGCCTCCCTGACAGACAACAAGGCGTTCGTAACACTGCCGCTGTCCCTCATGGTCGTCGCGGTGGCTGCGACGACGATTCCGGCCTCGATGCTGATGCGCCGAATCGGGCGCCGCCACGGCTTCATGCTGGCTTCCGCATGTGCAGTCTTCGGCATGCTGCTGGGTGTACAGGCCCTGCGCCTGGCGAGTTTTCCGCTGTTCTGCGTTGCCGCCATGATGCTGGGTGCCAACACGGCCTTCACCCAGCAATACCGCTATGCCGCCGCGGAGAGTGTGCCCAGCGAATACGTCGCCCGCGCCGTCTCGTTCGTGTTGCTTGGTCCGATCGGGGGCGCGTTTCTCGGCAAGGAGATTGCGACGCGCGGCGAGACCTGGATCGGGGGCGCGCCCTATGCGGGCACGATGGCGTTGCTGGCCGCGCTCTTTGTTCTGCAGTTCGTGCTGCTCGCGGCGTTGCGCGAGCCGCAGGTGCGCGAGGAACGGGAGCCGGGACAGGCGATGCGGCCGCTGGCCGAGATTGTTTTGCAGCCCGTGTTCCTCGTCGCCGTTCTCGCGGGTGTTGCGGCGTACGGCATCATGACGCTGACCATGACCGCGACGCCACTGAGCATGCACATCAATGACGGATTCTCGATCGAGGAGACCGGCAGGGTGATACGCGCTCACGTTCTCGCCATGTATGTTCCGTCACTGGTGGCAGGCTTCCTGACGGAGCGGGTCGGGTTAGCGCGATTGATGATCGCGGGCGCGGTGTGCCTGCTGGGTACCTCTGTGGTCGGCCTGCAGGGGCACTCGCTGATGCACTACTGGTGGGCGCTGGTGCTGCTCGGCGTGGGATGGAATTTCCTGTACGTCGGCGGGACGACCCTGCTGACCTATACGTACACGAGCGAGGAGCGATTCCACGCCCAGGCCGTCAACGAGTTCTGCGTTTTCGGCGTATCGGCGACGGCCTCATTGCTGGCCGGCACCGTGATGTTTTATTTCGGCTGGTCCACGTTAATGATCGTGCCGATCCCGGTGCTGGTTGCGATCACTGTCGCGCTCATTGCGATGCGTCAGAAGTTGTAGAGGAGTGTCAGCGAGACCACGGGGTACGCGTCAAATTCGCTAATCTCATCCTCGAGTCCCGCGCGCTCCGCATCGAGTGCGGGATGCCATCCACGAGCCAGCGCCGGACCCCGGTCACCGTCAGCAGCAGGAAGATGCAGC
>JARRMH010000426.1:0-2647 GCA_037386205.1 Woeseiaceae bacterium
GCAGCGACGTCGTCGTCGATCTCGGACGGAGCCGGCGCGATGGTGTTGATGTCGGCATCCGAAGCCGACAAACGGGGACTGCAACCGCTCGCGCGAATCGTGGCACATTCGGCGTTCGCGCAGGAACCCGCCTGGTTCACCACGGCGCCGATCTACGCGGTAAAGAAGGTGCACGATGCGCTCGGCTGGACGCCCGATGATGTCGATCTCTACGAGATCAACGAGGCCTTTGCAGTCGTGACGATGGCCGCCATGCAGGACCTCGGTATCGGCCACGCCAAGGTCAACGTCAACGGCGGCGCCTGCGCTCTGGGCCACCCGATCGGCGCAACCGGTTGCCGTATCTCGGTAACGCTGCTGCACGCGCTCAGGGCGCGCGGGCTGACGCGCGGTATCGCGTCGCAATGCATTGGCGGTGGCGAAGCCACGGCCGTCGCTTACGAAATTCTGTGAGGAGATTATCGTGAAACTGTCAGAGTCAAAGGCCGTCGTAACCGGTGGCGCATCCGGGCTTGGGTTCGCCACCGCACAGCGCGTCATCGAACGGGGCGGCAGGGTCGTCCTCTTCGATATCAATGACGATCTCGGTGCCGAAAGCGCAGCCAAACTCGGCGACCGGGCGAGTTTCGTCAAGACCGACGTTGCGAGCGAGGACTCGGTCAAGGCGGCGATCCAGGAGGCGAGCCAGACGATGGACGGGATCACGCTGGCCGTCAACTGCGCCGGCGTCGCCGATGCCGGCCGCACGCTTGGACGCGAGGGCCCGTGGCCGACGGCCAATTTCAACCGCGTGATCCAGATCAACCTTATCGGCACCTACAACGTCACCAAGGAATCGGCTGCCGTGATGAACCGGAACGAGCCGACCGGGGACGGCGAGCGTGGCGTCATCATCAGTACCGCATCGATCGCCGCCTTCGAGGGTCAGATCGGCCAGGCCGCCTACTCCGCGTCAAAGGGCGGCGTGCACGCCATGATGCTGCCGCTGGCGCGCGAGTTCGCCCAGTTCGGTATCCGCGTGAACACGATTGCGCCCGGCATCATGCTGACGCCGATGATGGCCGGCATGTCCGACGAGGTACAGGAGTCCCTGGCCAACCAGGTACCGTTCCCGAAGCGGCTCGGCAAACCCGAGGAATTTGCCGCTACGGCCGAGTTCATCTACGAGACCGCTTACGTCAACGGGGAAACCATCCGCTGCGACGGCGCCATTCGGATGCAACCAAAGTAGCAGGGCCTGCAGGCAGCGAATTCAATCCAAAAGGTGACTGACACCTTTTGGGCGTTGGGAATTACATATTGGCGTAGTTGGGGCCGCCGCCGCCCTCGGGCACCGTCCACACGATGTTCTGCCGCGGGTCCTTGATGTCGCAGGTCTTGCAGTGCACGCAGTTGGTCGCATTGATGCGGAACCGCTTCTCGCCGTTCTCCTCGGTGACTTCGTACACGGCGGCCGGGCAGTAACGCTGCGCCGGCTCATCGTATTTGGGCAGGTTGAACTCGATCGGTATCGAGTCGTCCTTCAACTTCAGGTGGGACGGCTGATCCTCTTCGTGGTTGGTGTTCGACAGGTAGACCGATGACAACTTGTCGAACGTCAGCACGCCGTCGGGCTTCGGGTAGTCGATGGGCTTCGCCTCCGATGCCTTCGTCAGTGATTCGTGGTCGGGTTCGGTGTTGTGCCAGGTAAACGGCAGTTTGCCGAAGAATATATTCTGGTCGATGAACGCGAACGCTGCTCCCCAGAACGTGCCGAGCTTGTGCAGCCCCGGGCCGAAATTGCGGCCGCGGTGCAGTTCCTCGTGCACCCATGACGCGTTGACACTCGCCTCGTAGTCGACCAGATCCGAGTAGCCCTCGTCGCCCGAGGCAAGCGCCTGGTGCACGCTTTCCGCGGCCAGCATGCCGGTTTTGATCGCCGTATGCGCCCCTTTGATCTTTACACCGTTCAGGAAACCGGCGCCACAACCGACGAGCATGCCGCCCGGGAACGTGAGCCTGGGCAGCGATTGCAGCCCGCCCTTGTTGACGGCACGGGCGCCGTAGGCGACCCGTTTGCCGCCCTCGAGGTAGCAGCGGATTTTCGGATGCGTCTTCCAGCGCTGGAACTCGTCGAACGTCGACAGGTGCGGGTTGCGGTAATTGAGCGCAATGATCAGCCCGAGGAACACCTTGTTATTGGCGGCGTGATACAGGAAGCCACCGCCCTCCGTGTGCCCGTCCAGCGGCCAGCCGGTCGTATGCACGACCAGTCCCTCTTCGTGCCTTTCCGGCTCGATTTCCCAGACCTCCTTGATACCGATGCCGTAATGCTGCGGATCCGCGTTCCTGCGCAGATCGAACTTTTTCATCGCGAGTTCGCTGAGATTGCCGCGCACACCCTCGGCGAGGATCGTGTACTTGCCGAGCAGTTCGTAACCGGGCGTATACGAATCCTTCTTCTCGCCATCCTTGCCGATGCCCATGTCGCTCGTCGCGATGCCCGTGACGCGACCCTGCTCGTCGTACAGCAGCTCCGACGCGGCAAAGCCGGGGAAGACGTTGACGCCGAGCGCCTCGGCTTGCTCCGCAAGCCACTGGCACAACTGGCCCAGGCTGATGATGTTGTTGCCGCGATTGTGCATGGGCCGTGGCAGGTACAGGCCCG
>JARRMH010000427.1:0-2645 GCA_037386205.1 Woeseiaceae bacterium
CGTGCACGAGACGACGAATCGCTGCCGGTGGTCCTGCCCGGTCACCTCGAGCAGCTCGTATTGCGGCAACGACAGTTGCCGCGCCTGCAGCCATTCCTGCAATCGTGTTTTCGGATCCCTCAGGTCCCGCGCATCGGGAAGTCCGGCGAGCCGTGCAGCGAAAACCTGCTCGATCGCGTGCTTCGCCGCGTCGAATCCCGCATCGACATAGATTGCGCCGAACAATGCTTCGAGCGCGTCGGCCAGGATCGATTCGCGGCGATGGCCGCCGCTCTTGCGCTCGCCGCTGCCGAGAATCAGGAACTCGCCGAGACCGAGTTCGCCAGCGATGCCGGCGAGCGAACTGTCCTTGACCAGCGATGCCCGCAGCCGGCTGAGATCGCCCTCGTCCGCCTCCGGACGCAATCCGAACAGTGCCTCGGAAATGACGAAATCGAGTACCGCGTCGCCCAGGAATTCGAGGCGTTCGTTGTTTCGGCCGTTGGCGCTTCGGTGGGTCAGTGCCTGGGAAAACAGGCCGGGGTCGTCAAACCGGTATTGCAGTGTCTGGTGGAGCCAGCTCTCGGCTTTTCTCAATCTTGTCGCTCTTTGTTGCCGGGCCGCGTTGCGGCATGTCTATCGGCGGACCAGGACCCGTTTGTCGAAATCCACCACGAATGAGACGTTGGCAATGAACGGCGCCTTGTGGGAATACGTCGCTGCGACTTCGTGACCGCCATCGACCTTGGACACCTTGATGTCGCTGGGCGATATCACACTGACGGCCTCGATGTCGAAACGCCGGGCGATCGAATTACGGATCGCCGAACGGGTCGCGCCCGCGCCATCGAATTCGTCGCGCACGCCGTCGACGACACCCACCACCTTCATGTAGTTGAGATAGACCGGCGTCAGGCGTATTGCGGCAAACGCGAACAAACCGACGAAAGCGACGAGGATGATGAGCCCCAGCGTGGTCATGCCCGCCTGGCGCTGTCTCAGCCCTCGATTTCCCTTGATATTCAACAACATACCAATCACTCCGTCCGGTAAGCAGCATCGCGGCGCGGCGCTACATTGCATAACGTACCGCGATTCTAGCGGTCAAATCAGTGACTGGCACCACATTATTGTATTTTTTTGCCGATCCGGCCCCAGTCGGGCATGTTCCAGGGCACGAAGTGCATCCAGATGCGCACGGCCTCGCCGACCAGGAACTTTTCCGGTATAGCGCCGATGAAGCGGCTGTCCTTGCTGCGATCGCGATTGTCGCCCATGACGAAATAGTGGCCTTCGGGCACCCGGTAGGTACTGTCGCGAGTGGAATAGTCGGGACTCATCACGAGAATGTCATGCTTGCGTCCGTCGAGATCCTCGACGAACACGGGGGCGCCCCGGAAATCCTCCCCGTCGCGCTGCAGATCGACCGGCTCGCCGTTGATCGTCAACCGGTGCCGCTCGTATACGACGGTGTCGCCGGGCAGCCCAATGACGCGCTTGATGTAATTGACGCTCGGGTCGGACGGCAGGCGAAACACGATCACGTCGCCGCGCTCGGGGTCCCCGGTTTCGACAATCTTGGTTTCGGTTACGGGCAGGCGCAGACCGTAGGAAAACTTCTTGACGAAGATGAAGTCGCCTTCGAGCAAGGTCGGCATCATCGAGCCGGACGGAATGCGGAACGGCTCGAACACGAACGAGCGGATGACGAGTACGAACAGCAGTACCGGGAAGAACGACCGCGAATAGTCGACCAGAATGCGCTTGCCCCCGGGTGGCGTGCGGCTGTCCTCCTCGGTCGTCTTCCAGAACAGTTTGTCGAGTGCCACGACGATGCCCGTAAACAGCGTCAGGACGGTAAGGATAAGTGCCAGGTTGACGATCAATTCACTGTCTCACTTTTCAACACGCAGGACTGCCAGGAATGCTTCCTGAGGAATCTCGACCGACCCTACCTGCTTCATGCGTTTCTTGCCGGCCTTTTGCTTCTCGAGCAACTTACGCTTGCGCGATACATCGCCACCGTAGCATTTCGCCGTCACGTTCTTGCGCAGCGCCTTGACGTTGCCGCGCGCAATGATCTGGCTGCCGACTGCAGCCTGGATGGCCACGTCGAACATCTGCCGCGGAATTAATTCTCTCATCTTTTCGACCAGTTCGCGGCCCCTTGTGCGCACATTTTCTGCATGCACGATGACCGACAATGCATCGACGCGGTCGCCGTTGATCAGTATGTCGAGACGAACCAGCCTGGCCGGCTCGAATCGCAGGAAGTGGTAGTCGAACGAAGCATAACCCCGGCTGACCGACTTCAGCCGGTCGAAGAAGTCGAGTACGACTTCTGCCATTGGTAATTCGTACTCGAGTGACACCTGCCCACCGACGTAGCGCATCTGTTTTTGCACGCCGCGCTTCTCGACACACAGCTTGATGACCGCGCCGACATAGCTGTCCGGCACGAGGATACTGGCCGCTATGATCGGCTCGCGCAGTTCGTCGATCTCGTTGGCTGGCGGAAGTGCCGAGGGGTTGTCGACGTACAGGGTCTCGCCCTTCGTGTCGACCACCTCGAAGATGACGGTCGGCGCCGTCGTAATCAGTTCGAGATCGTACTCCCGTTCGAGGCGCTCCTGCACGATCTCCATGTGCAGCATGCCGAGGAAACC
>JARRMH010000428.1:0-2990 GCA_037386205.1 Woeseiaceae bacterium
GCCGTGCGCCGAACCGGCTGAAGGCGCAATCGACAGCAGCGAATCCGGCGAGCGTCAAAACGCCGGCAATGACAATGAGACCGCTGCCGAGGACGACGCGTTCGACTTCGTCAACCCTTTCGATGAACCTGAAAGCCCGCCGGCTTCCACCAAACCGGTCCGGCCCGAGCCGGTGTCGCAAGACCGCGCCGAATGCGAGAAAATGACCCGGGACGCGATTGATGCGATCGATCTCGAGATGCGAAATACGGCGTATACAAAGGAACAAGGCCAGGAATACCTGGCCGAGCTTCTCGAATTGACCCGGCAGTTGCGTGACTGCAGGCAGCTGTAAGCATGTTCCTGGTCGGGTACAAGCTATGGAGCCAACTATGAACAGAACGTTGCCCGTCCTCGGTGCCGGCGTCTTGCTCGGCATCATCGTGACACTGGCTTTCAACCAGGCGACCCAACGTGTCGCGCCCTCACCCGACGAGGTCGTTCGCGACATCGAAGATGTTCCGGAAATGACAGCGGCGGTCGCGGAAAAACATCGCGACGAGCAATACGCCAGCCTCAACTCAATCGAGGAGATCCTCGCACTGCCGACGGAGTTCGCCCGCACGGAAGCACTGCACTTGCTGGCAGGCCGATCGAATTTCGCTGGCGTCAGGAACCTTGCTCTCGCGGCGAGCCGGATCGCGGATGACATCGAGCGTGAGGCCCTGCTGGCTGTATTGTTCTCCCGCCTTGCCGAACTGGACCCGCAATCCGCACTGCAGCTGGCCAGGGACCGTCAGTTTGGGGATCTTCCGTCACTTGAAGATACGGTCTGGCGCGTTTGGGGCAGGAACGATCTCGACGACGCGTTGTTTGCTGTCAAGACGCAGACTCGCTTTGCCCAGCAGCGGGGCGCCGCGCGGAGCCTCTTTAAAGCATTCGGCTACCTCGGCAACGAAACCACCGACCGCATCGAAACTGAACTCGGCATTGAGCCCGATAGGCAGACGCGGGCCCGCTATCTGTACCGATTGGCGGACCGTTCTCCGGCCGAGGCGATCACGTACATTAATAGCCTCGAGCACGTTCGTGACCGACAGGAAGCCCTTTCGTGGCTGGCGCATTACCTGTCACTGGGAGATCCGAGCGATGCACTCCAGTATGCCGGCCTGTTCGAATACGCCCCGGAAGGCGACCGCTTCAGCAGGATCCTGGAGGGCAATATCCTTCGTGCCGAACCGGAGACGGCAATAGAAGAGATGCTCAGCGGGCCGGTAGACCAGCAAATGTGGGGGCAACTCCATAATGCCGTCGTTGAACTGGCCAGCACCGATCTCGAGAAAGTGATGCGTTACTTCGAGCAGGCTCGCTCGGACCAGCATCGACAGGTTCTGGGCGGTGCGATCGTGACCGAGTTGGCGCAGAGGGATCCTGCAGAGGCGCTCGCCTGGGCCCGAGCACATGACAGGGGCAGAATGCCTTCCTTCGAGATGGCCGCGTTGCAGCAGATCGCACAGACGGACCCGCAATTGGCGCTGCAGGAAGCGCTTGCGTCATCGCACTACAGGACCCGCTCGTTAATGGTTTCGGGCATCCTGCAACAAGCTGCGATGTCCGATCCGGCCTCCGCCATCGCTTTTCTCGACCAGATCGAAGACAAGCAGCAACGATTGCAGGTGAGCGAAGGATTGATCGGCGCATGGATTCAGAAAGATGCCGATGCGGCACTGGAGTGGATTCTTGGCCAGGACGAACAATCGTCCGGGCAGCTGATGTTGCGAGCCGTTAATGAACTGGCGCGCACCGATGTCGACACTGCTATCCGCCTGCTGCCAAAGCTGCGTGGTGAGCACCAGGCTATCGCTCGTCTGCGGATCGCTGAGATGCTCGGCGAGACTCGCTCGATCGGCGAGGTACAGGCGTTCATCTCACAGTACCAGGGTGAACCTGACTTCGACCAACTGCAGGCGATGGTCGTTGCAGCAATGGCGCGGAATGACACGATGATGGCAAGACAACTTGCCAGTCAGATCCAGGACGGCGCCGCGCGCGACTCGGCCTACATGCGAAGTGTCATGGAGCACGCCGAACTGGATCCGGTCGAGGCACTCGGCTGGCTGGACAGTATTTCGGACGAGACGAGGCGAGACCAGGCTGCCTCCCAGGTTGCAAGTGCGTGGTATCGACAAGACCCGGTCGCGGCAACCCAGTGGATCGCGAACATGCCGCCAGGGCCCGGCAGGGACAACGCAATCGTGGATTTGGCAGGCCGTTGGGAAGATCCGACTCCGCAGCAGGCCGCTCTGATCGAGAGCATCGAGGATCAGGAGATGCGCAGCCGCGCAAAGGTGATGCAGGTATACGCCGTGATGCGTACCAACCCGATCAAGGCACAATCGATGCTGAAGGATGACGATATTTCCGCCGAGCAGCGGGCCCAGATCGAAGAGAATATCGGGCGCACGGTGGAACTTGGTCAGTATATAGGGGTTCGCTAGGAGCGCTGTCCCGTGCGGCCACCACCTCCATCCAGCCTGAGGAGGAACAATTTGCCAAGTCATGCTTGCATGCTCGCTGGGCTGCTCCTTGCCACAGCCGCCTCTACCGCCATCGCCACACCGACCGAAATTTAAGGCCGGCCTGCAGGCCTACGCCGAGGGACCCCCCAGGTCGATCCCGGGACGCCGCTCGACAGCGTCGCGATTGGCAAATTGATTGCGTTCAGCCTGCAAATCGCTCGCTGATCAGCCGGTCGATATCGACTCGCCGATCGGTCTGCACCTCGATAACGCAATTGCGCTCATCGGCATCCAGCGCATCTGCGTGATCGAACTGGTAGCTAAGCACCGCGGCGTCGGCTTCTGACGGGTCGCGACCGACATGCTCCCTGCGCTCCAGGCGTCGACGCAATTTGTCGGGTGCCGCACTGCTACTGAGGATCACAAACTCCTTGCCGACTCTCCCTGCCAGGTCGCGGAAGCGATCCCGCTCAGCGCGATCGAGAAACGAGG
>JARRMH010000429.1:0-2638 GCA_037386205.1 Woeseiaceae bacterium
ACCATCGATCGATTGCTCTCGATCTGACCAACCTCGCCAGGATCGCGGCCTCGCAGGATGATTTTGCGCTGGCCGAGCCGCGCCTCGACTGAAGCGCCGGCTGCTGCCTGACGCCGGGTCGCCTGCTATGGTGGGGGCATGAAACCTGCGCCCGTGAAGCCCGCAATCGATTTTGCAGACGTCGACTGCCTCGACGTGAGAACAGGGACGATTCTCGCGGTCGAGGCGATACCGGCGTCACGCAAGCTGATGAAGCTCATGGTCGACTTCGGCGACCACCAGCGAACGATCGTCGCCGGAATCCGCCAGGAACGGGCAGACCCGCAGGAGATTGCAGGCCTGCAGGCGCTGTTCGTGGTCAATCTGAAACCCCGCAAGATGGCCGGTGTGGTGTCAGAGGGCATGCTGTTCGATATCGGCTATGCTGACGGGATTACGCCCGTGCTGGCGATTCCCGAAAAACCGGTACCCAACGGCACGCGCGCAGGATAGCTCAGCGCATTGTCACGAGGTCAGTGCGCGACGCTCCGAGCGGCCGGGGCGTGCAAAGATGACGCGCGCTTTGCGCCTGCCGCTCAGTATTTCCCCGACGAACGTCGAGCGCACGACGAGGTCGTACAACAGCATGGCGACGACAACGGTTGTCGCGAAGATCACAGCCAGCTTGATCGACCAGTGGATAGCCATTTCGGCAACCGCAACCTGCAGCCAGATGACGATCGGCAGGTGAATGAGATAGAGCCAGTATGACGCGTCGGCGACGTAGCGCACGACCGTGCTCGGGCGGTCGAAAAAGCGCTTGAAAAGCCCGATCGAGATCGACACCAGCGACCACATCATGACCGCGTAACTCAATACGAACGACGCTTTGTAGAGCGTGTGCCGTGGGTCACCGACTTGCGATTCGAAGCCGGCGAGCGCCACGCTAGCGACCATCGCGAGGATGCAGAGGGCCATCTTGCCGCCGGTCAGCCGGGCAAAGCGCCCGATCAACGACGCCTGCCGATGGAGCAGCCAGCCGCAGAGAAAAAAGCCTCCATAGACAATCAGCACGGGCACGTGAGGAACGAGGGACTTGTCCGGCGTATCCAGGCCCCAGTGACTCATGAACCAGAGACAGCATGCCGTGGCGATGGATACGACCGGGATCGCAAGGCGCGCACCGGAAAACCACCGTGCCCCCTTGTCGGCGAGGTCCGCGAACCTGCGCCGTGTCGGCTCGTGCAGGCCGACCAGCCAGCGCAGCACGAGGACGCCTGCGGTTACCTGCAGCAGGTAGTACAGAAACCACAGGTGAGTGCCGACGAACAGGTTTTCGGGGAGCGCGCCGAGTGAGGCAAACCCCTGCAACAGAGCACCCGGCACATCAGCATCGCCTCGCATGCTCTCAGCGCCCATGATCCAGCCCGACACCAGCAGAGGCCGCAACAGAAACCAGCCGGCGACAAAGGGGGTGCCGATGCGCACGCAGCGGGACTTCAGGAAATCGGCGACCCCTTTGCGTTGCAGCGTCATGTGGCTGAAGAAACCCGCGACGAGAAAGAACAACGGCATGCGGAAGGAATGGCTGATCATCAGGAATACGGGCACGATCGAACTCGTGGACACGTCCATGACCGCCCATCCGATGAAGATCGGCATGAAAGAGATGGCGGCATGAAACACGATGCCGAGCAGCAGGGCGAAGGCCCGTACCGCATCCAGGTAGTCGAGCCGTTCGTCGAGTGGCGGGTTGGTCATGGCGATGCCTCGCTGGCTTAATAGAAGCTGACTTCGTCGAGCTCGAAATCGAACGCGCCCTGCTGCACACCGAACGCAACGATACTCAGGCTGCTGATCGTCGTGGTATCCAGAGTCGTCTGTTCCGACCAGGCGCGTTTCATCGTCGCAAACGGTATCCTGACCTCGTGGAATTCGCCGTCTCTCGTCGCCACGACGGGTGCAGCGTGGTAGTCGAAGTTGTCGACGTCCGTGCTGTTGGCCGAGACGGAGATATTGCCGTCATTGAGCTTGACGAGCAGCCGGATGCCTTCGAACGCACTGGCGTCCTGAGGCAGCCCCTCCGGGTCGAGCAGCAACACGGAGCTCGCCCAGCCGGGCTGGCCGCGGGGCGGTACGATTTCACCCTTCACCGACAGCACGCCCCCGGACACGTTCTGACGCGTGGTCGTGCTGCCGCCGGCCATGGTGTCGTCAAGGAACTGACGTGCTATACCGAGGCTGTTGTTCTGAGGGTCGCTGAAATCGTCGACCAGCGGACTCAGCGTATCTGCAAAACCGGAAGCCGGGATGGCAAGGAGCACGGCCAGGCCAGCGTTCCTGAGGCGATAGATTGCAGTCGGTACATGTGCTCTCATGATTCGATTCCTCTGTTGAATGAGTGTCAGTACCTAAGTGCCCTGCTGCGGCCGGAAGGTGACAGGAAAGTCGCAGATCCCTTCAATTCGAATAACGTTGTCACCTTTTGCCCGCAGCAGGGCACTTGGATGTATGAACCTCCGCGCTGACCGCTTATGAAACTGTTTGGAAAACGAAGCAGGAACCCCGGCTCGAGCGACGCTGATCTCGTGATGGCGTCGCTGGCGGGCGATCGCGATGCGTTCGGTACGATCGTCCTGCGTTACCAGGGCTTGCTTTG
>JARRMH010000430.1:0-2637 GCA_037386205.1 Woeseiaceae bacterium
CCTCGCTGCCGGTGCCACGGCCTGCTCGGGCGGCCGATTGTACCTCTACGCACTGGCGGCCGCGGGTCAGCCCGGGGTCGAGAAGACGCTCGCGAATTTGCGCGCGGAAATCGAGCGGGGCATGAAGCTCATGGGCGTGCGTTCGGTCGGCGAACTGGGTCGGCAGCATCTGAAGTACCGCCATATTCGATAATTATATAGAAGAAAGCCCTATGTAACATATTGTTTAAAATATGTTCTCTTCGCCTATTGGCAAATTTTCTATAGACCTATAGAATACAGGCCTCGACGCCTGACAGAGCCGTGATGAAACCGAAGAACCCCGACAGTCCCCGTTACCAGAGCCAGAAGCGTGCCGCCGTTCGCGCCGCGGCGGCCGTCTTTGCGGAAAAAGGGTTTCACGGTGCGTCCACGACGGATATCGCCGAGCGCATCGGCATCAAGCAGGGCAGTCTTTACTACTACTTCGACTCGAAAGAGGAAGCACTGGAGGACGTGTGTCTCTACGGCCTGCAGTCGTACGTCGAAAACATGGATGAGATTGCCGGCAGCGACGAGCCGTTCGCGGCGCAGCTGCTCGCCATCATTACGAATCATCTCGGGCGCTACCGGGAGAACAACGAGGCGCTCAAGGTACACAACGACGAACGCCTTTACCTGCCGCCTGCCCGCCGGAGCCGCCTGAAGGCGCTCGGTTCCCACTACCGGGAACAACTCGAAGCGATCATCGAGGAAGCCCGGGCAAAGGGCAGCGTGCGCGATGCGATCGACAGCCATTTCATGGCGCAGTCGGTCATCGGCATGTGCAACGGCCTCGGTGAACTGATCATCCGCGATGCGGAGATCGATGCCATCGGCCTCGCCAGGAAAACCACGGATTTGCTGCTTCACGGAGCAGTGCCGAATCAACCACAAGGAGAATGAGAGAATGGGTGCGTACAAGGAGCCGCATGGCGGTGAGTTGAAGGAGCTTATCCTGTCGGAAGGAAAGGCCGACGAAGAGAAGCTCAAGGCAAAGGATTACAAGTCGTGGGATCTGACCCAGCGCCAGGTCTGCGACCTCGATCTGCTGATGAACGGCGCGTTCTCGCCGCTCGAGGGATTTCTCGGCCAGGAAGACTATGAAAGCGTCTGCGACTCGCTGCGCCTGAAGGACGGTACGCTGTGGCCACTGCCAATCACGCTCGACGTCAGCGAGGCGTTTGCCGACGACATCGAAACCGGTGAAACAATCGCGTTGCGGGATGCCGAAGGCGTCCTGCTGGCGACGCTCGAGATCAGCGACATCTGGACCCCAAACCTCATGAGCGAGGCCGAGCGCGTTTACGGTACCACCGACGACCTGCACCCGGCCGTCGACTACCTGAAGAACAAGTCGCACCCGGTCTACGTCGGCGGCACGGTGCGTGGCATCGAACCGCCCACGTATTATGACTTCAAGCTCTTGCGGGACACGCCGTCGGAACTTCGCGGGCGCTTTCGCAAGATGGGGTGGCGCAAGATCGTTGCGTTCCAGACGCGCAACCCGCTGCACAAGGCGCACCAGGAACTGACCTTCCGGGCCGCCCGCGAGGCCGGGGCCAACCTGCTGATCCATCCCGTGGTCGGCATGACCAAGCCCGGTGATATCGATCACTTCACGCGCGTGCGCTGTTACGAGCACGTTCTCGAGCAGTACCCGGAGCAGACGACGCAGCTCAGCCTGCTCAACCTCGCCATGCGGATGGGCGGACCGCGCGAGACGCTGCTGCATGCCATTATTCGCAAGAACTACGGCTGCACGCATTTTATCGTCGGCCGCGATCATGCGGGCCCGGGCAACGACAAGGACGGCAACCCGTTTTATGGCCCTTACGATGCACAGGAACTCTTCAGTGAGCACGAAGAGGAACTCGACATCACGATGGTGCCGTTCAAAATGATGGTCTATGTCGAGAACAAGGCCGAGTACGTGCCGGCCGACGAGACCGAACCGACCGACAAGGTGCTCAACCTGTCCGGCACGGAATTCCGCCGCCGGCTCCGCGAGGGCCTTGATATTCCCGAGTGGTTCTCGTATCCGAAGGTGGTCGAGGAATTGCGCAAGGCGCACCCGCCCAAGCACGAGCAGGGCTTCACGATTTTCATGACGGGCCTGTCGGGCTCGGGCAAGTCGACGGTTGCCAATGCCCTGATGACCAAGCTGCTCGAAGAGGGGTCACGCCCCGTGACGCTGCTCGATGGCGACATCGTGCGCAAGCATCTCTCGAGCGAGCTGACGTTCTCCAAGGAGCATCGCGACCTCAACATCCAACGCATCGGCTACGTCGCCAGCGAGATTACGAAGAACGGCGGTATCGCCATCTGTGCGCCGATCGCGCCGTACGCGGCCACGCGGCGAGTGGTTCGCGAGATGATCAGCCCGTTGGGCGGTTTCCTCGAGACCTGGGTCTCGACGCCGATCGAAGTCTGCGAGGCACGGGACCGCAAGGGCCTCTATGCCAAGGCACGTGCCGGCCAGATCAAGGGTTTTACGGGGATCGACGATCCCTACGAGGAACCGGAGAACGCCGAAATCGTGATTGACACCGGCGAGCTCACACCGGACCTCGCGGCGCACCGGATTCTGCTGACACTCGAAAAACACGGGTACGTGCG
>JARRMH010000431.1:0-2631 GCA_037386205.1 Woeseiaceae bacterium
AGTGTCGCTGTGTCCCATCGCCACCTGGGCGACGTATACGTAGCCGTAGTTGATGGCCAGGTTTCCTCCCGCCGAGTCGCCGAGCAGCGCGATTCGGCTGGCGTCCCCGCCGTACTTCGAGGCGTTGGCATGGGTCCAGGCGAGGCCGCAGGCGACGTCTGCTGGGGCCTTGTTCCAGGTGGGTTCTTCGTCGGTCCACAAGCGGTAACCGATGCTGATCACCAGCCAACCGCGGTTGGCCAACCAGCGCATGTCCGAGCTATTCCCCAGAAACGAACCGATTCGAAAACCGCCTCCGTGGATATAGACAATGACCGGAGCCGGGCGATCAGCGGCCGCAGGCTCGTAAATCGCTGCCTGTATCGGTGCGCCGCCCCATTCGCCAACGGTCACTGTCTCATCGGGTTCCGCGGCGGTCATGGAACCGAGCCAAAGGGCGCCGAAAGGGTTTACGGAGCCGCCCGCTTTGTGGGCCGCCGCTACGATGCTTCCGGTGATGAAGAGCGACGCTTCCGTGGTGGCGAGGGCGAATCCGATCGTGGCGGCGGTGAGGGCCCTGGCGGCTCTTCGCTTGCGGGCGATCAAGGCGAGCAAGAGGGTAAGTGTGCTGACCAGGACGAAATGGGGCCCAAGCGTGCTCCAGGGAAACGCCCCGAGCATGCCATGCAGGCTTCTGGTCGGGTCGCGCAGGACACCGACGACGAGCAGGATAATCGCCAAATCGACCAAAAGGGCCACGGCCACAACCGCGTACCAGAGCCACGATCTGAGTCTTGAGCGATTTTTTTGTTTGGATGCGGAGCTTGGATCCATTTCTGTTCACCTCAGCTGAACATATGGTGTCGCCAGTATCGCCCTGCACTCAATGGCATCTTGAGCCCGCCAACAATCGGCGCCAACAAAGGCCAACAAACGGGACATCCACCATTACGATGCTGGAAATGGTGGGTGTCCGGTTTCTCTTTCGCAACAATTGACGCGTTGCATCCATGACATCGCGGCTCTCGCACCTCCCTGTGCTACGCGGCACCGGGGCATCCTGACCCATGGGCGCCAGCGGTTTGTCGCTGTCCAATTTGCCCTTCGGATCAGGACCTAGCTCGGATACTCCGCTTCCAGCAGCGCGATCAGTCGGCGGGCGTGCTCGATCGCTGCCGGCAGTTCTCTTTCCACGCGGACGGATACCTGGCCCCCCAGTTTCGAAAAGGCGTTCACGAGGGTCCGGAGCTTCGCGGTGTCGCTCGTCAGGAGTTCCAGGTCCACTCCTTCGTAGGCTTCCAGCAGCCCGGTCGGCGGGAAGGCGTAGGGGCTGCGCCACGTATGCTCCGCGAACAACCCGTCATCCGGATAATTCGTGTCGACGACCTCTGATGCCAGTGCATCCGCCGCAGTGCTCTCCTCGCTGTCTTGCTGGTAGTCCTGGTCCAGGTGTCGGGAAAAGGCGTCGTATTTCGAGATCATTCGGACAAGTTCCGAGTTTTTTATCTGGCGAAGCGCCCCGGAGTTCACCAGCTGCTGCAATGCCGACCGATTCCACGAGTACGGCCGGTAACTCACGAAGGTCGTCAGGTAGGCGAGGTGAAGGTTGTCGAGGTCCTCGATGGGGCGCCCGCGCGTGTAGCTTTGCAGGCCCTCGGCGCTGCGAACCACCCGCGTCGCCGTGCTCTGAACCGTTTCGAGCATCGCGATGTCGGCCTTCAGGTCGTCGACGAGCGCCCGCGCATATTCGGCGACCTGACGTTGTTCCTTTCGGTCCTCGTTCCAGTTGTTGATCTGGAGCGCAATCAGGATGCCGAGGACCACGAGAAAAATCTCACCCAGCGCGTATCGCAGGAATTTTCCGGAGTTTCGTTCCGACACGGCGCGCTCCCGGGCATGACGAAAGAACCTGAACATGCGGCGAGTATAGAGCGTGGGGAAAGGCTGCGCCTCACCGCACTGCCCGGCTGCCCCGGAGCGGTCAGGATCGCCCTTTCGCGCCGCCGCAGACCAACCGCCGTGGATAAGAGCCAGTTCGACAAGCTGAACGTCGGTAGCTACAACCGGTTCCCGGTGTGGCGCTCGGTGCTGGCCGACCTGGACACGCCGCTTTCGAAGTATCTCACGCTCTGCGACGGGCGCGATTCCCACCTGTTCGAGTCCATCGAGGGCGGTGGGAGAGACGTGGGGGGACAGGAAGATTAAACCGCTTTTTTAAGCCATCGCCCGAATATCAGCGGTGCGGAATTGGTGTTCCATGGGCCTGCACCAGTCCGCACCACCCTGAATTTAGCCTGATATTCGCCTCCCAGGCTATTTCCCGCGTCCACCAATCCCGATACCACTTAACACCCAATCATCCGACCGCCACCCTGGGCCCAGCTCTTGAGTCGCTCGGGTTCCAGAAAACAAACGGGACACCCACGATTCATCAAACAAACAAACGGCGCCAATAAGCGTGACTCGCCCCGTTTACACTGGCCTTTTACCATGACCCCTTAACTCAAAAGACTGCGTGATCCAGGACCATCGGGTAAGCTCGCGCGATGAATCTCGTCAGGGAACTCAAACGCCGCAACGTCATCCGCGTTGCGATGGCCTACCTGGTCCTCGGCTGGTTGCTGCTGCAGGTCGGCGACGTGCTCTTCGGAC
>JARRMH010000432.1:0-5515 GCA_037386205.1 Woeseiaceae bacterium
CCGGCATCGACGACGACACCCCCGATCCGGTTGGCGGCAGGATCGTTCGCGACGCGTCCGGTCGCGCCACCGGCGTGCTCGTCGACAACGCGATGGAACTCGTCGACGTGCACGTGCCGCAGCCCGGCAAGACGCAAATGCGCGCTGCGATCACGGCCGCCGCCGACGCGCTTGTCGCCGAGGGCATTACCAGCGTGCACGACGCCGGCATCGGCCTCGACACCGCCGAGGTGTACATGTCGATGGTCGACGACGGCGCGCTCGACCTGCGTATCTATGCGATGACGGCGGGGGCGGACGACGTGCTGGACGGAATCGGCAAGCCTCTCCCCTCCTACGGCGACGACCGTCTCGCGATCGCGGCCGTCAAGCTGTACGCCGATGGTGCGCTCGGCAGCCGCGGCGCGGCCTTGTTCGAGCCCTACTCCGACGACCCCGAAAATCGCGGTCTCACTTTCTGGACCCAGGAGCAACTCGACGCGATGGTCGCGAAGGCCAACGGGATGGGCTTCCAGGTCGGTATTCATGCGATCGGCGATCTCGGTAACCGCATGGCGCTCGACGCCTTCGACCGGGTCCAGGCAGGCAAGCCGTCGCCGCTGCGCAACCGCATCGAGCATGCCCAGATCGTCGCACTCGAAGACATTCCGCGCTTTGCCGAACTCGGCGTGATCGCTTCGGTGCAGGCGACGCATGCCACCAGCGACATGAACATGGCCGAAGATCGCATCGGACCCGAACGAATACTCGGTGGTTATGCGTGGCGACGCATGCTCGACGCCGGCGTCGTGCTAGCGAACGGTTCCGACTTCCCGGTGGAATTGTCGAACCCGTTCCACGGCCTGTACGCGGCCGTGACACGCCGGGACCGGGCCGGCGAACCCGCCGGTGGCTGGTACGCGGACCAGGCGCTGACACGCGCCGAGGCGCTGCGGTCGTTTACGCTCGACGCTGCGTACGCTGCCCGCCAGGAGGATCGTCTCGGCAGCCTCGAGGCCGGAAAATGGGCCGACTTCCTCGTCATCGACCGCGACTATTTCAAGGTCCCGGCCGCAGAGATCGACGACATCAAAGTACTCGAGACGTGGGTCGGCGGGACACGGGTATTCAAGAGAGAGGCAGAACAACAATGATCGTCGAACAGATCTGGACCGGTAACGCCTACCGCAACTTCAACTACCTGGTGGCCTGCCCCGATACCGGCGAGGCCCTCGCCATCGACCCGCTCGAGTACGACAGGTGCATCGACGTGGCGAAACAGCGCGGCTGGACCATCACGCAGATTCTCAATACGCATGAGCATGGCGACCACACCGGCGGCAACAAGGGTATGGTGGCGGCGACCGGGGCCAGCGTCATCGCCCACCGCGACGCAGGCAGGCGGATTCCGAACATGGATCGCGGCGTCGGCGCAGGCGATGTAATAAAGGTGGGCAAGACGGTCGAACTCGAGTGCCTCGATACGCCGGGTCACACGATGTGCCATATATGCCTGCTGTCGCACACGGACCAGCCTGCATTGTTCAGCGGCGATACGCTGTTCAACGCCGGTGCCGGTAACTGCCACAACGGCGGGCATCCCGAGGAACTGTACGAGACGTTCACCCGGCAGCTGGATGCGCTCGGCGACGACACCCTGCTCTACCCGGGGCACGACTACTTGCTGAACAACCTCGCGTTTACGCTCGACCGGGAGCCCGATAACGCTGTGGCGCGGGACATGCTCGCGTCCTGCCGGGACCAGGATCCGAACGAGGCCCTGGTCACGACGCTCGCGCAGGAACACGAGATGAACACGTTTTTTCGCCTGCAGAGTCCCACCGTCCTCGCCAGGCTCGCCGAGGAATTCCCGGAAATCGGTGACCAGCCGGATCCGAAGACCGTCTTCCTCAAGCTGCGCGAGCTGCGCAACAGCTGGTAATCAGTCCCGTATCCGGGAAGCGGCCCGCCCGAGTTCCGCGGACGTCGTGTCGGGACGCGCTGCGAGCCACATCCAGTAGAGCGCCGCATACAGCGCCTGTTGCGCCCGGAGCTGCGCAAGCTGGCGCCGGCCGTCGCCGCCGCAGTAAGCGTCCAGCAACCGCATCGCGAGATCGTCATCGAGTCCGTGATGCTCGACGATCGTCGCGAGATCGAAGAACGGGTCGTTGTCGCAGGCATACTCCCAGTCCAGGAACATGATCGACCCGGCCGACAGGATGGCGTGAGGCGCGTCGAACGATCGGCCGGTCAGCGGCAATGCGTGCAATCGCCGCAACGCATTCGCGAGGTCCTCGATGTTGTCGTCCACGGCGAACGTCCCCGGCTGCCAGACCTCGCCCTCGACGAACTCGGTCATCAACACGCAGTCGTCGACGTGCAGCACGCGGGGTGCGAGTCCGTGTTCGGCGGCGAGCGACTGGACCGCCGCTTCGCGGGGGCGTGAACTGTACGGGACGCCGCGCGGTACCGGGTCAAGTTTCAGCACGGCTTTGGCGTCACCATTGTCGACCAGCCAGGTATGGTTGGTCAGCCCGCCACTCAACGCGGTTGCAGCTGCGTTTTCCCAACCCGGCACATCCGCCAGAACGGTGGCAGTGTTCAGGCCCACTGTCTCGCCTCGCGGTACGACCGGGTCCAGCTGACGATACCGAAGGGGATCATGACGAGATAGAGGACGAACAACAGGGACGTCTGCTCCAGATCGCGCGACCAGTATATGAATATGGATGCCGCATCGATCACCAGCCAGTACCACCAGTTCTCGAGTACCTTGCGGGCCACGAGAAACGTCGCCCAGACAGCCGACCATGTCGTCAGTGAATCGATATACGGAAACGCGGCGTCCGTGAAGTGGCTGAGCATAAAGCCGCTCGCGAGGCTGACGCCGATGACGGTGGCGATCGCGATGCCATGGGTCGTCGCCGCCCAGCGGACGACGGGCCGTTCATGGCCGTCGCGGCGCCCCGATATCCAGACGTACCAGCCGTAAATCGCCATCGCGAAGTAGAAGACGTTCAGGCCCGCCTCCATGTAGAGGCGGGCGTCGAAGAACAGCCAGACGTAGAGCGCCGTGCTGCCCCCGGCGCAGGCCCAGCACCAGATGTTTTCCCGAATCGCCAGCACCAGGTAGCCGATAGCCAGGAGCACGGCAATGGGCTCGATCGCGGTCATCGCTGTCCGGGATTGTTCAGCACCTTCATGACGAACACACGCCCGCGCGCGTGTACAGGGTGGGCGGGAAATCGGGCGGCTCGTTG
This sequence comes from Woeseiaceae bacterium, assembly GCA_037386205.1. Lineage (GTDB taxonomy): Bacteria > Pseudomonadota > Gammaproteobacteria > Steroidobacterales > Woeseiaceae > UBA1847. The sequence goes on from JARRMH010000432.1 coordinate 3,240, forward strand.
CCGAAATAAAACCCTCGCACGGCGTAGTACTCGTCGGTCAGGTTCCGGCCCCAGGCATAGACGAGCCAGTTGTCGCCGGCAAACCCGGCACGCCCGTTGACCAGCACATACGCCTCCGACTCCCGGTTGTGCGATACGTCGAAGTAGAACTCGTCACGTGCCGTGGCGTCCATGCGGGCAAACCAGCCGGCGTCATTCGACCAGGCGAGACCGGCAGCCAGCGAATAGGCCGGGGCGTGCGCCTGCTGGCGTCCGGCCAGCCAGGGGAACAGCTCGACCGATCCCGGGAAGCCACCGAACAACAGGCCGGCATTCGCATAGAATTCGAGGTTGTCGCCGAGTCGCCATTCGAGCTCGGCCTCGCCGCCCCAGGTCCTGCCGCCATCGATGTTGACCGTCGCAAATCCGAACGAGGCCGGATCGTTGGGGACCAGCTGGAACGACGCACGCACCTGCTGGTCTTCGCGCCACGAGTGAAACAGCGCCGCATTGATGCGCACGGTGTCCTCGAACAGGTCCGCCTTGAGGCCGGTCTCCAGCGTCCACATTGCTTCGTCATCGTACAAGCGCCATTCGTCGGGCACGATCCCGAGGTTGAACCCGCCGCCTTTGTAGCCGCGCGAGGCGGAAACGTAACCCGTCGCGGTAGTGCTGAAGTCGTGGCTTACGCTCAGCTCGCCACCCCACATCGTTGCGGACGGGCTCGCGTTGAGTCCGTCGCTGTCGGCATAGTCCGCCGACCGGTGTTCGACGCGCAGACCAGCAGCCAGTCGCGTCTCGTCCTCGGGCGAACTGTCAAAACGCGCGAAAGCCGCGACATTGGTCGACTCATAGGCGCTGCCGAAAGGGTAGTCGAGGCTGTCGGCATAGTCGTAACCGGGATCGTAGTACTCGCCCTGGTTCAGCGTGGCGAGATCCTCCTCGAGGCGCAGCGCGTATAGCCCGACCAACCAGTTATCCGCCGCCCAGCGGAATTCCTGGCTGAGCGTGTCGCGCTCGCGGTCACTGTACGAAACGTAGTCGTACAGTACGGGCGCCCAGCTTTCCTCGTTGCCCCAGTCGGCATCAAAGCTGAACGCGATATCGGACGCCGCCAACTCGGTGACCGAGGTAAGCGTTCCGCCGCCGATCCCTTCCCAGTCCAGCCGCAGCGACGTGCCGAGGCTGTCCTGCGCATCCCTGCCCGGCCGGTCGGACAGCATCGTGTACGAATTGTCGATGGCGAATGCGTCGTAACCATCGTCGATGCGGCTTAAGATCGTGGTCCACTGGCCCGTCAGAAGGCCATCGAACGCGAGCGCGAAGCGGGCGCTGGTCTCGTCGCGGCCGTTGGTATCGTCACGACCGAGATACGCGTTCGAACGGAACCCGTCGCTCTGCCAGTTGTGGGCACTGGCGCGAAACAACAGGTTTTCGTCATCGTTGAGTGCGCCGCCGAACGCCAGCCCGATGGCCTGCGTATCGTCACCGCCCACTGTCACCTGCAAGCGTCCGTCGCGCTCGGCCGTTGGCACCGCGCCGCGCATGTAGATCAGGCCGCCGAGCGCGTTGGCGCCGTAGCGGCTGCCCTGCGGGCCGCGGAGCACGTCGATCGATTCGATATCGAACAGCGTCGCGAGTGTGCCGATACCGCTGAAGTCGATGTCATCGACGATAAAGCCGACCGATGGATTGGGTGCGCCCTCGTACTGCTCGAGTTCGCCCACACCGCGAATCTGGAAATAGCGAGCCCGGTGACCGTCCCCCGACCAGTTCAGGTTGGGAACCGTGTAGACGAGTTCCTCGAAGTGCTGCACGGCAACGTCCTCGATGAACTCGGCATCGAGTACAGTGACGCTCGTCGGCAGTTCCGTGACGGTGCGCTCCCGAAAGTCGGCCGTAACGATAATCTCGTCGATGGTCTCGTCTGCCAATGCGGGCACAGAATGAAGCAGGAGAAGCAGCGCCGCTGCCCCGCGCGTTCTGGTTGTTCGGATCATATCGTCCTTCCTACGCCGGCATGACCCGGATCAGGTTCGAAGGGTTCCCGTAGCGGATCTCAGGCCTGCCGGCCACCCCTGTGATTGCTGCAATACTACACTTTTTGGTAGCGCGCGATCAGGCTCGACGTATCCCAGCGGTTGCCGCCCATCGCCTGGACCTCGGCGTAGAAACGATCGACGAGCGCCGTGATGTCGAGCCGGGCGCCGTTACGCGCGGCTTCGTCGAGCGTGAGACCGAGGTCCTTGCGCATCCAGTCGACGGCGAACCCGAAGTCGAACTCCCGCGCCACCATC
>JARRMH010000433.1:0-3661 GCA_037386205.1 Woeseiaceae bacterium
CCGTTGGTCGTTACCGTCCGGTCCAGAAGGTCCGGGCAGGCACGCGCAAATGTCGTGAAGGGTTCGGCCGCCCAGTGAATGTGCTCATAGATGTCGTCGGCGACGATCGCGACGCGCGGATACTTCTCCAGGACGCGCCCGAGTGCCTGCAGGTCGTCCCTCGTGTAACTGGCCCCGGTCGGATTGGAGGGGCTGTTCAGGAAGAGCAGGCGCGTGTTGTCGGAAATTGCATCGGCCAGCTGGTCCGGCGTGATTTTGAAGTCCTGTTCGATGCCGCCTTCGACGACGACGGGCTCGGCTCCGGCGAGCCGCACCATGTCCGGGTACGAGACCCAGTAGGGCGCGGGAATGATGGCTTCGTCGCCTGCTCCCAGCAAGGCCAGGCACAGGTTGAACAGGGCCTGTTTGGCACCACAGGTGACGACGATCTGGGAGGTCTCATAGTCGAGGCCGTTTTCGTCGTTGAATTTGTGCTGAATCGCGGCCTTGAGTTCGGCCGTGCCGTCAATTGGCGTGTAGCGGGTCTGGCCGGCGTTGATGGCATCGATGGCCGCCGTTCGGATGTGTTCGGGCGTATCGAAGTCCGGTTCGCCGGTACCGAGATTGATGATGTCGCGACCCTCGGCTCGCAGTCGCGTTGCCAGGGCCAGCACCGCCCCTGTCGGCGACGGCCTGACCGCAGCCATGCGTTGGGAAACTGTTAGACTCACACGATTGCCTCCGGGACAGAGAACACGATGGTACGCGAAGCGAGCGACTTGCCCAATAGCCCGGCCAGCGACCGGGATCGGCTGACGCTGGTGTCGGAATTCAACGCGGCCGGCGATCAGCCAGGCGCGATCGACGGCCTCGTCGAGGGCCTCGAGGACGGTCTTGCGCGCCAGATATTGCTCGGTGTTACGGGTTCGGGAAAGACTTTTACGATAGCGAGCGTGATCGAACGTACGCAGCGTCCGGCCATGATTCTCGCGCCCAACAAGACGCTTGCGGCCCAGCTCTATGGCGAGATGCGCGATTTCTTTCCGCATAATGCCGTCGAATATTTCGTGTCCTATTACGACTATTACCAGCCCGAGGCCTATGTTCCGTCGTCGGACACGTATATCGAGAAAGACGCTTCGATCAACCAGCACATTGAGCAGATGCGCCTGTCCGCCACCAAGGCGCTGATCGAGCGGCCCTACGCGATCATCGTGGCCACGGTCTCGGCGATTTACGGTCTCGGCGATCCCGAGGCGTACTTCAGCATGGTGTTGCACCTGTCGCGGGGCGATCGCATCGACCAGCGTACCCTGCTGAGGCGTCTGGCCGAGATGCAGTACACGCGCAATGAACTGGACCTGTCGCAAGGTACGTACCGGGTGCGTGGTGACGTGATCGATATTTTTCCGGCCGAATCGGAACGCGATGCAGTACGGATCGAGTTGTTCGACGACGAAGTCGAAACGATCTCGCATTTCGATCCGCTGACGGGCGAGGTCGTGCGGCGCGTGCCGCGCTACACGGTGTTCCCGAAGACGCACTACGTGACGCCGCGGGAAAAGCTGCTGGCGGCTTGCGAAGAGATCAAGGTCGAACTCAAGGACCGGCTTGCCTACCTGCGAAAAAACGAAAAACTTCTTGAAGCTCAGAGACTTGAGCAGAGAACTTTATTTGATCTCGAGATGATCAGGGAGCTCGGCTATTGCTCCGGAATCGAGAACTATTCGCGCTACCTGTCGGGCAGGGCCCCGGGCGAGCCGCCCCCTTGCCTGTTCGATTACGTACCCGACAACGCGCTGCTGATCATCGACGAGAGCCATGTGACCGTGCCGCAGCTCGGCGCGATGTACAAGGGAGACCGCTCGCGCAAGGAAACGCTGGTCGAGTTCGGCTTCCGGCTGCCCTCGGCACTCGATAACCGGCCGTTGCGATTCGACGAATTCGAGCGTTTGTCTCCACAGACGATCTACGTATCCGCGACCCCGGGTGACTATGAGAAGGACCATGCCGACAACACGGTCGAGCAGGTGGTCCGGCCGACCGGGCTCGTTGACCCGACCGTCGACGTGCGGCCCGCGCGTACCCAGGTGGATGACCTGCTGTCCGAGATCGGACGGCGTATTGCCGACGGCGAACGGGTGCTCGTGACGACGTTGACCAAGCGCATGGCGGAGGACCTTACCGACTACCTGCGCGAACACGGCATCGCGGTCCGGTACCTCCACTCCGATATCGGGACGGTCGAGCGGACCGAGATTATCCGCGACCTGCGACTCGGCGCCTTCGATGTTCTGGTCGGCATCAACCTGCTGCGCGAGGGCCTGGACATGCCCGAAGTATCACTGGTTGCGATCCTCGATGCCGACAAGGAGGGGTTTCTGCGCTCGGAGCGCTCACTGATCCAGACCATTGGCCGGGCAGCGCGCAACATCCACGGCACCGCAATTCTGTATGCCGACCATGTCACGGGCTCGATGCAACGCGCGATCAACGAGACCGACCGGCGTCGCGAAAAGCAGGTCAGTTACAACAAGTCCCACGGGATCACGCCGGCGACCATTGTCAAACAGGTCGCCGACGTCATGGAGGCGGCATACCCGTCGCCCGGATCGCCGCGCGGCGCCGTGGCGGAGAGAAAGAAGGTCTAATCGAGGCATTGCGCAGCAAGGCAATCGGACTGCCGGCTGGCGACAGCGGCCGGGAACGCGTCGCTCAGTAACCGCGCTCCGGATCGACGACGTTCAGCAGCGCTTCCCCGGCGAGATACCGCCTGAGGTTTTCCCGCACGAGCATCGCGTGCCAGCGGCGGCTGCCGCCGAAACCGGCCACGTGCGGCGTAATGATGACGTTCGGTGTCTGCCACAGCCGGTGATTGGCGGGCAGGGGCTCCGGGTCCGTCACATCGAGGCCGGCACCGGCGAGACGGCCATTTTCCAGCGCCGCCAGCAATTCGTCGGTCACCACGGTACCGCCGCGCCCCACGTTGATGAAGAAACTGCCGGGTTTGACCGTGGCGAAAAACTCCCGGTCGAAAAGACCTGCGGTCGCGTCCGTCAGCGGCAGGGCGTTCACCACGACGTCGGCTTCGCGCGCAAGTGTCAGGAGTTCGTCCGACAGGCCGACGTAGTCGACGTACGCGGGACCCTGGCGAGAACTGTTGCGCGTCGCGAGCACGCGCATTCCCAGCCCTTTCGCGCGCATGGCGACCTGCTTGCCGATGCCGCCGAGACCGACGACGAGCATCGTCTTGCCATCCACCGAATACATGCCGCTCTCGCCGGCGTAGGAACGCCGCCAGGTTCCGTCCGGCATCATCTTGGCAAACCCGGTTAGCCCGCGCGTCAGGCTCAACATCATGGCGATTGCGTGCTCGCCAATGGTCGGGGACGACAGCCAGGCACCTCTCGACGCCGGCCCAGTACACCTGTACCCAAACGAGCTGCGGCGCGGCACCGACCAGCGAGTCGTCGCAGAAGCCGACGAGCACATCGGCATTCGCGACGTGGCGCAGCGCGTCATCCATGCTGTCGACGACGATCACGCGGGCGCCGGGAAACTCCGGGTCGAGTCCGTCCGTTAACCACTGCGCGCCCCGGACCACGATGGTCGGCGCCGGGTCCCAGCCCGGCCGCTCGCGAACGGGGGGACCACTCTCCCTGACGCCGGCCGCGTCGATGAA
>JARRMH010000434.1:0-5949 GCA_037386205.1 Woeseiaceae bacterium
GACCGTCACCGCGGCGCCGCTCGACTCCGCCTTGCGCGGATCGATCATTAGCCGATCGAACTGCAGCTCGGGCACGAGCGTTAGCGTGTTGAAAATGTTTTCAAAACGTGGACGAAGGGTCCGGAAGCTCTTGCGAAACAGCGAGACGTCGAGCGACATTGCGTCGCCGATTTGCCTGCGCCCGTGCAGCACGAAATGTTCGGCGCGCTGTGCAGGGAAGAAATCGCTGACGCCGTCGCCGAGCTGCAATTCATTCGTTTCCTGTGCCTGGTAGAACTGGCCCCAGCCGAAGCGAATTTCGGTCTTCTCCGAGGGTTGCCACAGCAGGCTGACGCGCGGGCTGTACTGTCGATCGTCATCGGCGATCGGATACGTCTGCTGGTCCCAGCGGAGTCCGAGATCGAACACGAGCTGCTGCGCCATACGCCAGCGCAACTCCGAGTAGGCGGCGTACTGAGCGCCATCAACGGTGAAATCGAAATCGAGCCGGCGCTCTTCGGGGTTACCGAGGGCTGCCGCGAACGGCGCACTGATGCTGCGTTCCGACACATGCGCGTATTCGGCATCGAGGTGCTTCAGGTTGGCACCAAAGCGCCACATCCAGCGATCCGAAAGCACCCACGTCCAGTCCTGGCGGATCTCGTATGCGTGCAGGTCTTGTTCGTCCTCGAGTCTCCCGCTGACGATGCCCGGCAGCTCCAGCGTCCCGTCGCGCCGATCCTCGACATCACTGGCAGCGAGAATCGTGCGACTCGAGAGCGACCCGGTCCAGTCGGCATCCCAGCGTAGCCAGCCCACATGGTTGGTGTACGAAGCGCCGGCGCGTTCTCCACGGCCCTCGTCAGCAAGGCTTATCTTGTCCTTCGACAGCAGCACGTTTGCCGCAATGCGGGCTCGCGGTCCGAAGTCCCAGCCGAAATGAGCCAGCGCGTCGTTGTAATCCGGGCTGCCCTTTTCAGGATCGATAACGTCGGCTATAAGGTCGAGATTGCCTCGCCGGGCGCTTACGAGCCAATCGCCTTCATTCCCGACGCGCCCCATGGAGACGACCGATGCGTTGAAAAAGCTCAGGGCAAGTTCGGTTGCGACGTGCTCCGGCGGTTCGCGCAAATCCATGATCATGACACCGCTCATGCGATCGCCATAACGTGCCGGGTAGGCACCCGTGAAGAAGTCGATGCCGCCAACCGCGGCCGAATTGACAATCGAGGCGACCGACTGGAAATCACGCAGGTGATAGGGCTCGTAAAGCCTGAGCCCGTCGAACAGGAACAGGACTTCGTTTTCCTCGCCGCCGCGCACGTGATTCCGCGAGGAAATGCCGCCGCTGGCTGTTCCCGGCAAGCGGTGGCGAAACGTCCGCCTGCACGATGAGGTATGCACCGGCCGGCCCGTCGTCGAGGCGCAGTCCGAACTCCGGTAGTATCTCGCGCAGCGCAGCTATCGGGTCCGCACCGCTGCCGGGCGCGTCGATGATCATGTCGTCGTTGACCAGGTCACTCGAGAAGATGACCCGTGTTCCCGCTTCGTTCAATGCGACGAGATAGTCGCGCAGCGCAAGCCGGGTTGCTTCCTGGGCCACTGCCGATGCTGACAGCATCGCGGCCAGCACGCAGGTAAAGAGAACTCCCACACGCATCGTGGGATAGTAGTTGAGGGCCCGTGGTCGAAGCTAGTTGCGATTTATGACTATTCGGTCAGCCGCAACCTGGTAACGGAAACTCGTCGTGGACAGCACGGCGGAAATCGCCGCGTCAGGGTCGAAATCCTCGACCGAACCGTGCAGGTCTGTGCGCATGGCAGCCATGCGCAGATCGCTGTCTTCGAATACGAGTTCGCGTCCCGTTTCGCGCGCCGCCCAACGCAGGAAGTCGAGCAATGAGCGGTTCTCGATTTCATAGGCGGGGGCGAGCTCAGACACCCATCCCCAGTTGTCATCGTGCGGTGAGATCTCGTGCACCTTGACGCCCTGCCCCGGCTCGATCAGCAGGCGCTCACCGGCTACTGCAACGAGTTCCTGTCCATCGTTGCGCACGTCGACACGCCCTTCGCGGACAGCCACGTCGAGCGATGCGCCGCGGGCATCGACTGAAAACTGCGTGCCGACGTCTGTGACGGTCCCGTTGGCGGTTTCAACAACGAGTGCCCGGTCGCGATACACGTAGTTGCCGGTATCGGCATAGACACGCCCATCGAGAAGGCGCAGGCGATCCCGGTCCGCAAATACCACCGTCGTATCGCGGTCGAGTCGCACCGATTCACCGCTCGCCAGCAGCACGCTCACGCCACCCGAGGGGCCGCTTGTAACCGTGTCACCGGAGCGAACTGCATCACCGATGCGATGCCCGGATCCCGTAGCATCAGCCACCCTGACGAATTCCCCGAGCGGCACATTTGGCATCGTCGTCGGCGCGGGCTGGAGGATGACCGCAACCGCGAGCACGGCCGCGGCTGCCATGGCCAGGGGGAATACCCAACGCCGTACCCGCGAGCGCGACGAAGAACGACTCCACTCGCGCCGCACGTTACGATAAACACGGGAGTCGTCCGGCGGCTGCGAACTCGCAACCCATTCCTTGTGCACAGCTTCGTAAACCCGCCTTTCGATGTGTTCGTCAATCGGCTCACTGCGCCCTGCAAGCTGCAGCAGTCGTGCCAGTGTCTGGTCGTCTCGTTCGCTCATAGCTCGATACCCGGTTCAAAGTCCCAGAGTGCACTGAATCCGTCCCGGAACGCCTTGCGTGCCCGCGTGAGCACCGATTCGGCCGCTTTCTCGCTCACCTCCAGTTCGCGGGCGATCTCCAGTACGGAATGACCACCGACGTATTTCATCTCCAGCGCCCTGGCGTAGCGCAGTGGCAGGTGTTGCAGCGTAACGCGGACGAACTCGGCGATCTCCTCCTGTCGCTGCGCCATCTCGGGCCGGTAGTCGTCATTGACCATCGCTTCGAGGGCCGCCTGCACGGCCGGATGGTCATCGATCGGGATCTGCTCACGGAGATGATCACCGCGCTGCCTGAACAAAGCGCTCAACTCGTTGCGGCATATCTGGCACAACCAGGAGAACAGCAGCGCCTCGCCCCGGTAGGTGCCCATCTTGCGCACCACGATGCACATCGTGCGCTGCACGGCCTCTTCGGCCAGGGACGGGTCGTTATCGACCCGTCCGAGGGCGAAGCGAAAGAGTCGGGGGAAATACTCTTTGAAAAATGCATCGAACGCCGCCGCGTCACCGCCGGCTACTTGGCGGGCGAGTTCGCGGTCCTGCTCGATTTGTGGGGTTTGCTGGGTCAATGAAATGCAGCCATACAGCCTGTACACAACACATTAGAGCGTTTCCAGCGAAAAATCCTTCGCTGCGTCAGCCCGTTGCCGCCAACGCCTCGCCACGCCCCGTCCCGGGGCCATAGCGATACACGCTAGCGGGCCCGGATGCCGCACCCGCCCTGCAGTCATTCGAAAGATCGGCGAAGCCGATGATCCACCACAAGTCGAGGGCCTGCACTCTGGGCACGAGCACGCGCCGGGTCTCGTCACCGCCAAGCCAGGCTACCGCATCCCGGAAATCCGCTTCCGGGTCGCGCCGAAACCCGAAATGAAACACGGGGCGCTGTGCCTGTAACAGGAATTGTTCGGGCCAGTCGACAATCCCCAGCGATTGCCCCGGCAATACGGCCGCCTCCGCGGCGCGCATCAGGTCGCGCCCTGAGCGAATGCCATCGATGGTCGGTGCCAAAACCATGCCGAACCCGATCCACATCATGGCCATTGACGCTGCTGCGCCGAAAAATGGCCGGCGGCGGGAGACCAACGCCGCCACGAGCACCATGGCGATGCCAATTGCTGCCAATGCGATGGTGCCGTTCAGGACAACCGATTCATCCGGCAAATTCGCACCGACGTTCCCGGGGTTGCGCCAACCGTACATACCCGCAGCGACCAGCGCGATCCCGAAGACGATCGGGAGCGCGCGCGCGATGGCGCGGACGGCCGGCCGCTGGGTGAGGTCACCGGCACAGGCACCGACAATGAGCGCGAATGCCGGCGCGGCGGGAAATATGTACACCGAGCGCTTGCCCGCACTGAAGGAAAAGAACAACAGAACCAGCAGGACCCAGCCACCGAGCAGGAGCACCGGCGTGTTGCGATGTGCCTTCAGGTCACGCCACCAGGCCGGCAGCAGCCATGGGAGAGCGAGTATCGCCGGAAGCCACAGCCAGGTTACGGCATTGGTCCACAGGTACCAGGGCGGCTTGATGTGGCCCCAGGCGTTCGCGTAGCGCGTGACCGTCTGGTGAAACAGGATATTGTCCCGGTAAGCCTGCAAGGCCGGGTCGGCCGACACGCTCGTCGCGAGCAGCATCGGGATCAACCAGGCAGAGACCGCCAGCACGGTAAACGCAGGCGCCAGGATCCAGCGCCAGTCCCGTGCAAAAAAAGGACGCGGTGACCAATCCCCGCGGACTGCCAAAAGAAGCGGCAGGAACACGAGGTACGGCAGGAAACCTACCCCTTTGGTGATGACCCCCAGGCCGGCGGCCAGGCCGCCCACCGCATACCAGCGCCAGTCAGGGCCAAGCAGGATGTGCCGACAAAAGCCATACAGTGACAGGGTGGTCCATACGCAAACCGGACCGTCGAGTTGCCCTGATTTCATTTGCAGCGGGAATTGCAGCATGGTCAGGAGCACCGCGCCGCACCAGATGCCGCTTCTCTCGTCCCACAGTCGTCGACCGAGGTCGGCGACGAGTGCGATGATCACGATGCCACCCACGAACGCCGGCAGCAGGAAGCTGAAGCGCAGCGATCCCGTGATGGCCTGGAGAGCGGCAACCAGCCAGAAGTGCAGCGGTGGCTTGTCGGGGTAGGGTACGCCACCGATGTAGGGGATGAGCCAGCTGCCGCTCTCCGCCATGTCTCTTGCGATCAGTGCGAACCTCGGCTCGTCGGCCGGCCATGGGTCGCGCAGGCCGAGGCCCGCTGCCAGAACGATCGCGGTCCCCAGAAGCAAGAGAACGAACGCCCTCTTGTATTCCGGGCTCATGCTGCGGCAGGCTCCTCCCGCAGTCGAAAATACAGGTTCCTGAGGTAAATAAAGGCACCGCAGGATTGACCGATGATGAAAACCGGGTCACCGAGATGCAGCGCATACACGAACAGCGTGATGCCGCCGCCGAGGCTTAGGTACCAGAACGCCATGGGGATGACGCTCTTGCCGGCCTTTTCGCTGGCCAGCCATTGGACGAAAAAGCGCGCAAAGAAGAACCCCTGCCCGATGAAACCGATGGCGAGCCAGACGTATTCCGATTGCATTTGCATGTACTAGATCCGCCGCCGCTGTAACCACATTACGCCAATCATGTCGGCGATACCCACCCACAGCCGGTTCCCGACACCGTACTTCGATTCGCCGCTGCGCCGCGGGCGGTGATTGACGGGAACCGAGTGCACCTCGCCCCCGAAGCGCTGCACCAGCGCGGGCAGGAAGCGATGCATATGGTCGAATGCCGGCAGATCGAGATACTGGTCGCGGTAGAACACCTTGATGCCGCAACCGGTATCGCTGATGCCGTCGCCGAGCAGGCGGCTCCTCACCGCGTTGGCGACGCGTGACGATACGCGACGCATGAAGCGGTCTTTGCGTTTGCGGCGCTCCCCAATGACGAGGCTCAGGCACGGGGCCGCGGCCAGACGCCCGAACAGCCGGGGAATGTCGCGCGGGTCGTTTTGACCGTCACCGTCCAGGACCGCGATGACCTTGTGACGGGCCGCCTTGACCCCGGTGCGCACGGCCGCGCTCTGGCCACTGTTGGTCGCGTGTAAACAAACGGCAACCGCCGCGTTGCGGCTGCGCAACCCTTCGAGCGCCTCGCGGGTTCCGTCCACGCTACCGTCATCCACGAAGATCAACTCGTAGTTCATGCGCCCGTCCAGCGCAGCGAAGACTTC
>JARRMH010000435.1:0-2623 GCA_037386205.1 Woeseiaceae bacterium
GTCACGGCGAGCAGTAATACGGCCAGTATCGTGATCAGGTTTCTCATGCTTCTCTCCTTTCTGGTTTACAACTGCCGGGCAACGAGCGGCAGATCGCTCGCGCTCCGCAGGATGGCGCTGACACGCTCGTGAAATGCCTTGAAATCCCTGGCATGCCAGCAAGAAATATCCGCGTCCCGGCGCATCGAAACGGCGTGCGCCTTGTGTATGACGGGTAACAGGTTCATGTAACGAAAGTCGGCGGGGGCGCCGCGCGGGAAGACGTCCCACGGCGAGATGGTCAGCAGGTTGCGGTGGCGCAGGCCGTTTTCCATTACGGCGCGGCGCCAGCGTGCGTTCATCTCCCGGCCATGGCGCACCACACGCGCGCCGGCGATGTCGAGCGCCGGGCAATAGCCGATTTCGGCGGCCATCGATCGTGATTTCCCGGCCAGCACGGCCGTGATGCGGTCGGCCAGCGATTCGATCTCCCGCAGCGTTTCCATCGAGGCCGGATCGGCACGCCGCAACGCGACGACATCGCCCCACCCGCGCACGAAGACCGACAACCGGCGGTTGTTGTTGCTGTCGGCAAGCTGCGCCATGTCGCCCCAGCGCGTTTCGTCGTGACGCCGTTCGCCCTCGGCGACGCAGGCCCGAAGCGCGGCGTCGAGGGGCTGTTCGCGCAGCTCACCGTCGTTCTGCAGGTAACGGGTGAGGTCGATTTCGAACGACACCCAGGCCGATCCCGACGGGACTTGCGTAAGCGACGCGACGAGCAGGGCGTCGGCATTTTCGTCGGGAAGTAACGGGCAGGCCGAGATCACTACGGCGGGCATCACCGCGCCGATCGGCGTGAGGTCCCGCATCTCCCACAGGCGCTGCCAGACCAATGCCGACTGCTGTGGAGCGACCTCCATGTCCGGGTCCACAACGAAAAACATGCGTCAATTGTCGGTCGCGTCGCCGGCCGCGTCTGCAAACGTTAATCGGTGAAGTGTCGGGAATTGTTGCCGGGGCAGACTGGTACCTGCAGGCTGCGGGGTGTACCTTTGCCGACTATGACTACCGGAGTACAAAAGACGCTGCGGCGCCAGGACGTGACGTTCGAGGAAAAAGACCAGGCGTTGCGCGACGACGTCCGCACGCTCGGCGCACTGGTCGGCGACCTGATTCGCGAACAGAATGGTGACGAGCTCTACGAACTGGTCGAGACGGCACGTTTGCGTTCCATTCGCCGGCGCGAGGGCAACGAGAAACCCGGCGAGGACCTCGTCTCGCTGGTACGCGATTTCGACCCCGAGACAGCCGCGCAGCTCGTCCGCAGTTTTGCGACGTACTTCCAGATGGTGAACACGGCCGAGAAGGTGCATCGCATCCGGCGCCGGCGTGACTACCTGCGGGATGTCGCCATCTATCAGCCCGGCGGTCTCGAGGAAACAATGGTCAAGCTGAAAGCGTCGGGCCTCGATGCGGAAGGACTGCAGCAGTTGCTTGACTCGCTCTCGATCGAACCGGTGTTCACGGCTCACCCGACCGAATCGACGCGGCGCACGATACTGCGTAAAGAGCAGAAGATCGTGAAGCACCTCGTCGACATGCTGAACCCGACGATGACGCCGCAGGAAAAGAATACCGCGCTCGAAAACATCCGGCTGCTCGCGACGACGGGTTGGCAGACGGCGGAGCACTCCGCCGAACGGATGACGGTTGCCGACGAACTCGAGCACGTGCTGTTCTTCGTGACCGACGTGCTGTATCGCTCGATTCCGCCGTTCTACGAAGACATGCGCATGGCGCTCGACCGGATCTACGGCGAGGACGGCCGGCATATCGAGATCCCCGACATCGTGCACTTTGCCTCGTGGGTCGGCGGCGACATGGACGGCAACCCCAACGTCAATGCCAAGACCATCCGCGCCACCCTGGCCCGGCAACGCTCGCTGATCCTCGACCTCTACTACCGTGAGTGCGCCACGATCTCGGCCAAGCTCAGCCAGTCAGAGGGCTGGGCGACATTCGGCCAGGGCATGCTCGACAAGATCGAGGAATACCGCGCCATCTTCCCGAATGCGTACCACGAAGTACCGGCGCGCCACCGCGAAATGCCGTACCGCGTGTTCCTGCGCCTCATCCAGGCGCGGCTGCAGTCGACCTACGACGACGACATCTATCCGTACGAGCACGTCGACGACCTGCTTGCCGATATCGAACTCATCGCCGAGAGCCTGACGTTCAACAAGGGCCAGCACGCGGGACTGTTCGTCGTCAAACGGCTGCTGCGCCGCATCCGGACCTTCGGATTCCACATGGTGACGCTCGACGTCCGCCAGGATGCCGAGGTGCACCGCAGGGTCGTCGGCGAATGTCTCGAGGACGAGGAATGGCTCGAACGAACGCCCGAGGAGCGCCTCGCGCGCATTATCGAGGCCATCGAGACACGCGAACTCGCGCCCATGAACCTGAGCACGCAGGCCCGCAAGACGATCGCCGTCTTCCAGGCAATCGCATTCTGTCGACGCAAGTACGGGCCGCAGGCGATCGGCTCGTTCATCGTCAGCATGACCGAGGGTGCCGACGACATCATGTCGGTCCTGTTGCTCGCGCATTGGGGCGAATTGCAGAACCGCGGCGGTGACGTACC
>JARRMH010000436.1:0-2622 GCA_037386205.1 Woeseiaceae bacterium
GTCGAGCTCTACGACAAGACGGCCTCGCTGCAGGATCGCACGGTCGGCACCGGTACCGTCAGCCCGGAGCTCGCCCGCCGCTTCGCCGCCGGTGGCTTCGTCGGCCGCGCGTCCGGGCGCGCCTTCGATGCGCGCGAGCACGAAATGGATGATGTTCTCGGACAGTTCGTGGTCGCCCCAGGTAATGTAGATCTTGGTGCCGAAGATGCGGTAACGATCGCCGTCGGGTACCGCACGGGTCTTCACCGCGGCGAGATCGGACCCCGCTTGCGGTTCGGTCAGCAGCATCGTGCCCGACCACTCGCCGGTGACGAGTTTCGACAGGTACTTCGTCTTCAGATCGTCGGTGCCGTGGGCTTCGAGCGCGATCGCGCCGTCGTGGGTCAGCATCGGCAGCAGCGAGTACGCGAGATTGCCGGTTTCGACCATCTCCGACACGGCGTTGGCGACGGCGGACGGTAAACCCATGCCGTCGAATTCGGGGTTGCCGGCTACCGACTGCCAGCCGTTCTCGACGAACTGTGCGTGCAGGTCCGCGATAGCGTCCGGCACGGTGACTTTTCCGTCCTCCAGCCTGACGCCCTGCTGGTCGCCGATCACGTTTGTCGGCGCGATCGCGTCGCGCGCGAACTTGCCGGCCTCGTCGACAATCTGGTCAAGGTCGGACGCCTCGATGCCGTCGAAGGCGTCGAGCGACAGCACGTTCTCGATGCCGGACAGGTGCCGGAGGCAGAAATTGATGTCGTCGAGTGGTGGCTTGTAATTGCTCACATCCGTACTCCGGGGTCAGGGCTCACGGAACTCAACATTCTATAGGGACCGGCACCGGCCGCGCACTACCACTATTGCGCTAGTTGGCATCGGACCCCGGCTCGTCCGCTTCTTCACCAAGTTCTTCTTCGTACACTTGCGATGTCGTATAGGCGGCCGAGAGGGCATCGCCGAAGGCGATCGGCTCCTCGGCCTGCGTGCCTTTCGTGTAGTAGCGGTAGACGACGAAGGCGGCCAGCAGCAGGTGAGTACAGGCCGTAAACCAGTACAGGCCGCTGGGATCGTAGGCGGCCATCAACATCGAGGCGATGAAGGGGCCGGCGATCGCGCCGAGCCCGTACACGAGCAACAGCCCGGCCGATACGCTGACGTATTCGGATGGATCGACATAGTCGTTCGCATAGGCCACGGAGATCGAATAAACCGCCATTGCGAACCCGCCCCAGAGCCCTGCCAGCACGATCGCCGCGGTGAAACCGAGCCGGAACATCAGGGCGGCAAGGGCGATACCGGCCAGCGCGGCCAGCACCGTGACGGACACGAGCACCTTGCGGCGCCCGAAACGATCCGACAGCAGGCCGAGTGGCCACTGCGTCACCGCGCCGCCAATGACGACGGCGGCCATGAACCAGGCAGCCATTGTCGCAGCGTCGCCGATGCTGCCGGCATACAGGGGAGCAAGGCTCCAGAACGATCCGTTGGCGAGGCCGGCGACGAAGCAGCCGACCGTGCCCGCGGGCGACGCGGCAAAGAGGCTGCGCAGATCGATGTCGGTCCGGGTCGGCTGCGCCGGCGACGGCGCCATGGATAAAGCGACCGGTACCGCGCCGATCGAAAACAGGATCGAGGCGATGATGAAGAGCTGCAGGCCGGTCGGTTCATACAGCAGGGTCATCATCTGTCCGACCGCCATCATCGTCAGCGTCAGCATCGTGTAGGCTGAGAAGATCATCCCGCGGTTCGTGTTGTTGGCCGACTCGTTGAGCCACGATTCGATCACCATGTAGAGCGCGGCCAGGCAGAACCCGGTCAGGAACCGCAACACGCCCCAGACCACCGGTTCGATAACAAGGCCGTGCAGCAAAGGCGTGGCCGACGCGAGAGCGCCCATGCCGAGGAACACGCGGATGTGCCCGACGCGGCGCACGAACTCGCCGGCCTTGAGACACCCCAGCGTAAAGCCGAAGAAATAGGCCGCGCCCATCCAGCCGATCGATACGGTCGGGAAATTCTCGAGTGCGGCGCGCACGGGCAGCAACGTCGACTGCAGGCCCTGCCCGGATAGCAGGATCGCGGCGCTCAGCAACAGTGTTGCAATTGGGGCAAGGAATCTCATGGGCGGTATCCGAGCAGTGATGTAAGCTATGCGGTGCCTCGCAAGAAGGGAAGAATAATGGCAACAGCGTCGGACAAGACCTGGTCGTCCGGTTTCACGTTCGTTCTCGCGGCCGTCGGTGCGGCAGTCGGGCTCGGCAACATCTGGAAGTTTCCTTTCGTGGTCGGTGTCAGCGGCGGTGGGGCGTTCGTGCTCGTTTATCTCGGTTGCGTATTGTTCATCGCCATCCCGATACTGATAGCCGAATTATGGCTCGGCCGGTCCGGTGGGCAAAGTCCCCCGATCGCGATGGCAAACGTCGCCAGGGCAGCCGGCCGGACGCGTGCCTGGTCGCTGGTCGGCTACATGGGCATGCTCGTCGGCTACCTCATCGCGACGTACTACAGCGTCATCGCCGGCTGGACGCTGGCGTATATCTTCAAGGCCGGAGCCGGTTTCGGCGACACGGCTCCCGCGGCCGTCGCGCAGCAGTTCGACGACCTGCTCGGCAGCCCGGGCGCGCTCGTCGCGTGGCA
>JARRMH010000437.1:0-2620 GCA_037386205.1 Woeseiaceae bacterium
TTGGCGATGGTCGACTTGCCGGATCCGGACAGCCCCGTGAACCACAACACACAAGGCTTTTGGCCCTTGAGGTCCGCGCGGGACGTTTTGTCGACAGACAGCTCCTGCCACTTGACGTTCGTCGCCCGGCGAAGACCAAACTCGACCATGCCGGCCGCGACTGTCGAGTTGGTAAAGCGATCGACCAGGATAAAGCTGCCGGTCTCAGGATTGTCACCATAGGGATCGAATACGAGCGGTTTGGTCGTGCTGAGATTGCACAGCCCCACCTCGTTCATCTCCAAGGTCTTGCCCGCGACGTGATCCAGATTGTCGACGTTGAGCTTGTACTTGAGCGAGGAGACCGTGGCCGTCGCGCTCTGTGTCCCACACCGTATCGTGTAGTTGCGCCCCGGCAGCATTTCCTCTTCGTCGAACCAGATGACCTTCGCCGCGAGTTGATCGGCGACAGAGGGTTCGGAGTCGGGCGTCGTGATCACGTCGCCACGGCTCGCATCCACCTCTTCCGCAAAAGTGAGCGTGACTGCATCGCCTTCCTGTGCAACCTCCAGGTCGCCATCGGCGGTCACGATCCGTGCGACATGGACACGCTTGCCGGAAGGATGGATGACAACCTCGTCCCCGGGCACGATCCGGCCACCGGCGACGGTGCCGGAAACCCCGCGGAAATCCAGATGCGGCCTGTTCACCCACTGTACGGGAAAACGGAACGGACCCGACACCTCACTACCCCCAACCTCGACCGTCTCGAGGTGTCCTAGCAGTGTCGGACCGTGATACCAGTGCATGTTGGTGCTGGGGCTCGTGACGTTGTCCCCTTTCAAGGCCGACACCGGGATCGCTTCGATCGAAGCGAAACCCAAGGGCTCGGCGAAAGCCGTGAACTCCTCCACGATCGCTTCGAACTGTTCTTGGTCGAAGTCGATGAGGTCCATCTTATTGACGGCCAGCGCCACCTTCTTGATGCCAAGCAGAGACAGGATGCAGGCGTGCCGGCGCGTCTGAGTCAGGACGCCCTGGCGCGCATCGATCAAGAGCACACCGAAGTCGCAGTTCGAAGCACCGGTCGCCATGTTTCTTGTGTACTGCACATGGCCAGGCGTATCGGCCACGATGAACTTCCGGCGCGGCGTCGAGAAATAACGATACGCAACGTCGATCGTGATGCCCTGCTCGCGCTCGGCCTGGAGGCCGTCGACCAGCAGGGACAGGTCGATCTCGGTATCCAGCGACGAATTGGGCCGCTTGGATTCCTTCTGTACGTTCTTCAACTGATCTTCGAAGACGAGCTGAGAGTCGTACAGGAGGCGGCCAATCAACGTGCTCTTGCCATCATCGACGCTGCCGCATGTCAGGAACCGCAAGAGACCACGATCTTCTTCGGCAACTAGGCGCGCAGCGAGCCGGTCGCCGGCATTTTCATTCTTGCCGCCAACAACACTGAGCTGTGCCATTAGAAGTAGCCCTCCTGCTTTTTCTTCTCCATCGACCCGACCTGGTCGTGATCGATGACGCGACCCTGCCGTTCCGAATGGCGCGATGCGATCAATTCTTCAATGATGTCGGGCAATGTCTCCGCCTCGGATTCAATCGCGCCGGTGAGCGGATAGCAGCCCAGCGTCCGAAAGCGCACTTTGCGCATCTGGGGCGTCTCGCCCTCTTCGAGCGGCAGACGGTCGTCGTCGACCATGATCAGCGTACCGTCGCGCTCGACCACAGGGCGCTCCTTCGCGAAGTACAGGGGCACCACCGGAATGTCTTCCAGGTAGATATAGGTCCAGACGTCGAGCTCGGTCCAATTCGACAACGGGAATACGCGCATGCTCTCGCCAGGATTTACCTTGGTGTTGGCGAGATGCCAAAGCTCGGGCCGCTGGCGCTTCAATCCCAGTTGTGCGAGGCGTTCCGGAACGAATAGACGCGTTCCTTGGCGCGCGACTTCTCCTCGTCGCGGCGCGCGCCGCCGAAAGCCGCATCGAAGCCATACTTAGCGAAAGCCTGCTTCAACGCTTCGGTCTTCATAATATCCGTATGCAGAGCGCTCCCGTGAGTGATCGGCGAGATGCCGTTGCGCACGCCTTCCTCGTTGGTGTGCACCATAAGGTCCACCCCAAGGCGCTTCGCCTCCGCATCCCGGAACGCGATCATCTCCCGGAACTTCCACGTCGTGTCGATGTGGAGCAGCGGAAAGGGCGGCTTGCCGGGATAGAAAGCCTTCATCGCCAGGTGCAGCAGCACCGCCGAGTCCTTGCCGATGGAATACAGCATGACCGGGTTCCGGAACTCCGCGGCAACCTCGCGCATGATGTGGATGCTTTCCGCCTCGAGTTGGCGGAGATAGGACGAAAGAACCTGCTTCATAAATCCGTACTCATACCTGTCGTCTCAGGCCGCTTGTCGGAGCCAGCGTCTTGTTGCGTGCCCGCACCATTCTGTGCCTTGGCAAACGCCTCCGCCTTCCGGTTGGCGAGGAGGAGCGGGAGACGCTGCAAGGCGTGATCTCGGACCTGGAAATCCGCCTCGAGCAAACTGAGGGCCAAATCGAATCGGAGCCCTTGCCAACAGTGAATGCGGACCGCTTGCAAATGCGCCAATTAATGCAGAACCTGATCGGCAACGC
>JARRMH010000438.1:0-2614 GCA_037386205.1 Woeseiaceae bacterium
GAGTCCGATGAGGCCTCGACCAAGCGGCTCGCGGAACTCGATGAAAAGCTCGAACAGCTCGAGAAGGAATATTCGGATCTCGAGGAGATCTGGAAGGCCGAGAAGGCGGCCATGCAGGGGACGACCCACATCAAGGAAGAGCTGGAGCGCGCACGCCTGGAACTCGAGACCGCGCATCGCGCCAACGATCTCGCGCGCATGTCCGAGTTACAGTACGGCCGCATCCCCGAGCTCGAGAAGCAACTTGCCGAGGCCGTGCAGGCCGAGAACGACGAGAATGCCGAGACGACTTTGCTACGTAATAACGTGACCGAAGAAGAGGTCGCCGAAATCGTGTCGAAGTGGACCGGCATCCCGGTCAGCAAGATGCTGGAGAGCGAAAAGGAAAAGCTGCTGGAAATGGAAGACGTGATCAAAGAGCGCGTCGTCGGCCAGGACGAAGCGGTCTCGGTCGTCGCCAATGCGATTCGCCGCTCACGTGCCGGGCTGTCTGATCCGCGCCGGCCGATCGGTTCGTTCCTGTTCCTCGGCCCAACCGGCGTCGGCAAGACCGAGCTGACCAAGGCGCTGGCCAACTTCCTGTTCGACACCGACGAGGCGATGGTCCGCATCGACATGTCGGAGTTCATGGAGAAGCACTCGGTCGCGCGCCTGATCGGTGCGCCGCCGGGCTACGTCGGCTACGAAGAAGGCGGCTACCTCACGGAAGCCGTGCGTCGCCGCCCCTACTCGGTCATCCTGCTCGACGAGGTCGAGAAGGCGCATCCTGACGTGTTCAACGTGTTGCTGCAGGTGCTCGACGACGGGCGCCTGACGGACGGCCAGGGCCGTACGGTCGATTTCCGCAATACCGTAATCGTGATGACGTCCAACCTCGGGTCCAACCTGATCCAGGAGATGGCCGGTGAGGAAAACTACGAGGAAATGAAGAACGCGGTCATGGAAGTCGTCGGCACGCACTTCAGGCCCGAATTCGTCAACCGCATCGACGACCTCGTCGTGTTCCATCCGCTGGGCCGCGAGCACATCCGCAAGATCGTGGATATCCAGCTCGGCTACCTGCACGAGCGTCTCGCCGATCGCGATCTCAGCATCCATCTTTCCGATGCGGCACGCGATAAACTGGCTGACGCAGGCTTCGATCCGGTGTATGGTGCGCGACCGCTGAAGCGCGCGATCCAGCAACAGGTCGAGAACCCGCTCGCGCAGGAAATTCTGCAGGGCAAGTTCAAGCCGGGCGACGTGATCGAGGTCGACGTCGAGGACGACCATCTCGATTTCCGCAACGCCGCATAAGCGCGACGAATACGGGGACAGTTTACGTAATCGCACGGCCGCGAATTGAGTAGACTGTCCCCCCTGTTTGAGAGACCGACATGCCGATATACGGATACGTTTGCAAGAGCTGCGAGCACCGCTTCGACGTCCTGCAAAAAATGAGCGACGAGCCGCTGGTCCACTGCCCGAACTGCGGTGAGCCGCGCCTCCAGAAAGAACTCTCGGCGCCGAAGTTCCGCCTCAAGGGTAGCGGCTGGTACGAGACCGATTTCAAGTCGGACAAGGACAAGAAACGCAACCTGCACGGCAAGGACACGGAGTCCGGGCCGAAGAACGACACCCCGAAAAAGACCGAATCGTCTTCGCAAAAGGCTGACGAAGCTTGAAGCCGAAACCGGTTAAACGGTTGCGTCGCTACCTCGTCGCCGGCGTCCTGGTGTGGGCGCCGCTGGCGGTCACGTTCTTCCTGATCCGTCTCGGCGTCAAACTGATGGACAAGACGCTCGCGATCATCCCGCGGGCATACCGCCCCGAGGAACTGCTCGGATTTCACATCCCGGGCCTCGGCATTATCCTGACCTTCCTGGTGCTCCTGCTGACGGGCATGCTGGCCGCGAACTTCGTTGGTCGCTACATCGTGGGTGGCTGGGACGCGCTGCTCGACCGCATACCGATCGTCCGCTCGATCTATTCAGGGGCCAAGAACTTCGCCGAGATCGTCTTCTCGGACTCCGAGCATTCCTTCAAACGCGTGTTGCTGATCGAGTACCCGCGCAAGGGTCTCTACAGTCTCGCGTTCCAGACGTCGTCGTCACTCGGTGAGGTCCAGGGGCGCACGGGAGAAGAGGTCGTTTGCTGTTTCGTGCCGACGACCCCGAACCCGACCTCCGGCTTCATCATCATCGTGCCGTCGAAGGACATCACGGTCCTCGACATGGAGGTTGACGAAGCGCTCAAAATGATCATTTCGCTCGGTGTCGTCGTCCCGACCTGGCGCGGCGAGCAGCTCGACGAGCTACCGGCAGGAAAAGAAGGGTAGGGCCCAGCCACGCTGCCGGCACGTGGTTTCCACGTCTTGCGAAGCTGCCCCCCACGCCGTACCATTCCGCGTCTTTTTCTAGGGTTTCTGCCGGGTCATTAATGATGCGCACACACTATTGCGGCGAGATCGACGAGTCCCTCGTCGGCCAGGACATCGAGGTCTGTGGCTGGGTGCACCGGCGCCGGGACCACGGCGGCGTGATCTTCATCGATCTCCGCGATCGGGAAGGGCTGCTGCAGGTCGTATTCGATCCGGATCGCCCCGAGATTTTTGCGGAGGCCGAGCGGATTCGCT
>JARRMH010000439.1:0-2589 GCA_037386205.1 Woeseiaceae bacterium
GAGCTCAACAGCTACGAGCTCGTGATCGAAGAGGAGGCGTTCCCGTTCGAGGAACAGGCAATTACCGTCCACGAGGAGAACTTCGAGCTGCTTGCCGCCGGCATCTACAACCCGTGGGTGCAGACAAGTCTCGACAGCCTTGCCGACCTGATGCCGGGTCGGTACGCGAAAGACGAAACGAGCGAAGGCTATGTGGGTGCCATGGAAATGTACGCCTACCGCATGCCCGTGGCGCCGCCCGACCCGGTCGAGCCCACGGATGGCATCGATGTCTCGCAATCAGAAGACGGAGACGATGGCGACAGGCGCGTTGTTGTTTCGAGCGCCGAGGAGGGTACGCCATGAGGTTGCAAACCATCACGCTCGTCGCGGCTTGCGCTGCTCTCGCCGCGTGCGCGACCAGCGCACCGAAACCCACGAAGCGGACGCAGGTCCAGGTCCAGGAGCAGGTCGGGTTCACGATTACCGAGCCGGTCAGCGTCAGCGATGCCGTCCGCATGGAGTATGATCGCGCCCTGCTGTTGCTCGACCAGGCACGCGTGGAGGAGGGGATTGCCGTGCTCGAGGGTGTCGTTGCCAATGCGCCCGACGTCAGCGGACCCCGTATCGATCTCGGCATCGCGTGGCACAGGAAGGGGAACCTCGAAGAGGCCGAGCGGCATCTGCTCCAGGCCCTTGAACTGAGCCCCGAACACCCGGTAGCCCACAACGAGCTGGGCATCATCTATCGCAAGACCGGGCGATTCGCCGAAGCGCGCGCGAGCTACGAAGCTGCGCTGGCGACCTTCCCGGGCTACCACCACGCGCGCCGCAACCTCGGTGTGCTCTGCGACCTTTACCTCGCCGATCTCGATTGCGCTTTAGAGTCTTACGAGGCGTACATGAAGACGGTTCCCGAAGACCCGCAAGCAGCGATGTGGATCGCTGACCTGCAAAATCGCATCGGTCAGGGAGAGTGATTATGTCAAGAATCCTGTTGCTCGTGCCGTTCCTGTTGCTCACTGGCGTTTCAGTCTTCGCGGAGGAATCCGCGGACGAGACCACTGATTCCAGCGACGCAGTCGAGGAAGAGGCGAAACCAACCAATGGCGATGGTGTTTCGAGTCCCAAGACAATGTCCGGCATGTCGATTCTCGGCAACGAAGAAACGCCCAAGTCACTTGTAATCGTGCCGTGGAAATCCTCGGAAATGGGCGATGCCATCAGTCTGACCGATACGCTCGACGATCGCGCCACACCTGTCGACAAGGAAGTCTTCATGCGCGAATTGCGATACTTCGCAATCCGCAACGGCGAGTAGTTTTCGCCATGTGACGCGCGTCTAAAAACGCGCGCATGCGCACGGACATAATTCCCGAACGTGCTCTATGTCACATTCCGCACCGCAAGGCGAGTCTATTCTGGACACTGACCGGTTGATTCCGGGACATTCTGTAAATTGAGGTTAAGGAAATGGACGCTTTCTATTCGATTGTCAGTTTCTTCTCCACCGGTGGCTTGTTCATGTATCCGATACTGCTCGTATTCGCCTTCGGCGTCGCGATCGCAGTGGAACGTTTCGTGACCCTGAGCATGGTTACGAACAAGAACCAGGTCGTGTGGGAGAAGGTTCAGCCGTTACTCGATAACGGCGAATTCGATGAAGCCCGGGAGATGACGAGTGAGGACGACTCGACGATTTCCCAGGTACTGAACATGGGCTTGTCCCTGCAGGGGGCCGTGCGCCGCCGCGAGGACATCGAGATCGCGATGGAGGAGAGCATGATGGAAATCGTGCCTCGCCTCGAGAAGCGTACGCCCTACGTGGCGCTCGCATCGAGTATCGCAACCCTGCTGGGCCTGCTCGGCACGATCATGGGCCTGATCCAGGCATTCACCGCCGTCGCCAACGCCAATCCGGCAGAAAAGGCAGACCTGCTGTCCGCCAGTATTTCGGTTGCGATGAACACGACAGCGTTCGGCCTGATGGTCGCAATTCCGCTGCTCGTCGTGCATGCAATTCTGACGAGCAAGACGGGCGACATCATCGACAGCCTCGAGTTCGTTTTCATGGGCACGCTCTCCTCCTACGCCGGGGGCTCTGTCTCCGCGGAAAAGGTCACGGATGCGACCGAATCGGGATCCCGGATCACCGTCGTGGACGAGTCTCACGGAGGGTGTTTCGTTGGCATGGATTCAGGCGAAGTGCGCGACGCCCGTGGGGAACGGGCGGATCGCGGTGGTCCGGATCGACCCCGCCAGGTGGGAGTTGGTGCCGGTGGGTCCGGCTCTGGGCAACGGTTCCGGCAAGCGCACGGCGCGGGAGTGGGCGCAGTCCGAGAAGCTGGCCGTGGTGACCAACGCGGGCATGTTTGCCTCAGACCAGCGGACCCACCTGGGCGCCATGGAGTGGCGCGGGCGGGTCGCTTCGGCCCACGTCAGCTCGTCTTATCAGTCGGTGGCTGCCTGGGATCCGGTCGGGCCGAAGAATGCGCCGTTTCGCATCTTCGACCTGGATCAGCCGGGGACGAGTGTCGACACGATCCGCAAGGACTACCGCTCCCTGGTACAGAACCTCCGGCTCGTCAAACGACCCGGCGAGAACCGATG
>JARRMH010000440.1:0-2580 GCA_037386205.1 Woeseiaceae bacterium
ATCGTCCGCGCCCTGGCGCGCATCGTGGACAACGGCCACCTGCACAAGGGCTTCAAGCCGGTGCACTGGTGCCTCGACTGCGGCTCGGCGCTGGCCGAGGCGGAAGTGGAGTACGAGGACCGGACCTCGCCGGCCATCGACGTGGCCTATGCGGCCGTGGACGGCGACGCGTTCTCTATCGGCAAGCTGCGAATCGTAACGCTGGAGACTCCCGGGCATACTGACGACAGCCTGAGTTACGCGGTTTATGACGATGACTTTCCGGAGTCGGCGTTCGCCGTCTTCACTGGCGATACGCTGTTCGTCGGCGACGTCGGCCGGTGTGATTTCTACCCTTCCCGTGCGCAGGAAGTGGCCGGCCTGCTTTTCGACAGTCTCCGCAAGCTCGAGTCCCTTGGTGACCAGGCAATCATTTACCCGGCACACGGCGCGGGTTCCGTTTGCGGTTCCGGGATGGCCGATCGGGATATCTCGACCATCGGTCACGAGAAAGCTAACAACCCACGACTTCGCATCCACGACAGAGACGAGTTCATCGCAGCGAAGATTGCAGAACACCATGACTATCCTCCCTACTTCAGGGAGATGGAGCAGCAGAACCTGGCGGGCGCGCCGGCGATCGAGAGGCCGCTTGCACCGACACCGCTGACACCGGCACTTGTTGACAAGCGAAGCGCGGATGCCATCGTCGTCGACGTCCGCAGTCCATCCGCTTTCCTGGGTGCACACTTGCCGGACAGTCTCTCCTTGCCGATCCGGACGCTCAGCGCTTTCGCCGGCTGGTTTCTCGTGCCCGATGACGACCTCGTCCTGGTCGCCGAAAATGCAGCGCAGGCGGAAGAAGCCGCCGTGCAGCTCGCTCGTATCGGGTTCGACCGCATCACCGGCTTCCTGGATCCGAGCCTCGCCGCCTGGGCCGCCACCGGCCGCGCTTTTCGCAGCCTGCCGGTACTGGCTGCCGATGAGGTGCGCCGGCGGCTCGATGATCCGCCTGCCGACTGGGTGTTACTCGACGTGCGCGGCCCGGAGGAGGTCGCAGCCGACCGCATCCCCGGCACTGAACACGTCTACCTCGGCGAGTTGCCGACCAGGCTCGAGCAGCTCGACGCAGGTGACCACCACACCGTGATGTGCGCCAGCGGCACCCGTGCAACGATCGCGGCCAGCCTGCTGCTGCGCGCGGGATTCCGCGCGCCGGATTTGTTCCTCGGTGCGCTCGGCGCGTGGAAACAGCGCGGCTACGAGACCGACGCCTGATGCGGGTCCCGGGCTAGTCGATAACGCCGCAGGCAATGCGCGCGCCGCCGCCGCCCAGCGGCTTCGGCGTATCGCTGAAATTGTCGCCCTGCGCGTGCACCATCAGCGACCGCCCCTTGATTAGGGCAACCGTCAGCCGCGGCGCCAGTACAGGCTCGGTCGCGTCACCGTCCTCGTCCACGATGAGAATCGGCAGGTCGCCGAGGTGCCCCTCGTGTTTGGGTCCCTTGTGGCTGCCCGTGTTGCCGGGATCGTAGTGACCGCCCGCGGCAAGTCCGGCGGCCATCTTGCCTTCCTTTTCCGCACTGTCGCAGCTCGGTTTCTGGTGAACGTGAAAGCCGTGCTCGCCCGGGGGGAGCCCTTTCAGGTCCGGCGTCAGCAACAGTCCTTTGTTGGTGTCGACGGCTGTGACGACGCCGATCGATTCGCCAACGCCGTCAGCACTGATGGCATGCACTTCGATCTTGAGCGTATCAGCCGTTGCCGGGGTGGCCAGAGCCAGGCCTGCAACAAGAAATAATGTAAGCATGGTTCGATAAATCACAGTGGTCTCTCCAGTCGATGGGATAGGGGCAATTAAGTACCTCGCTTGTGCCAGCTGCGCCACGCCACGGTCGCCACCAGGGCGCCAGTAAAGCCGAACAGCAGATGGGTTACCAACGGATACGGCAGTCCGTGCGCCATCGATCCCAGCGTCGCGGTCCCATCCTGCAAGACGATCCACTTGACAAGCGGCTTGGTTGCATGGCCCATGCCCGCGAACAAAGGCAACCATACGAGGCTCCTGCGCCAGGCGGGTATTAGCAGGGCACCCAGATCCACGACGAGACCCGGCAACAGGAACAGAACGGGCACAAGGCCACCGTGACCGGCACCCACGGCGCTGGCGGTGACTGCCGCACTGATGGCGGTGATGGTAGCGGCCCAGCGATAATTGCTGCTCAGCTTCGCGGTGGCCAGCAAAGCCATGGTCTCGAGGCCATGATGGCCGGGCAAGCCGAGCGAGAACCGAAACGCCTCGCTCAACGCAACCATGCCGGCGCCGAGGCCCAGCAGCAACAACAGACGTCCCAGCGTAAGATCGCCCGAGGGCTCAAAAACGCCTGATGTCCTCTCTTGGGAGGAGTTGCCAATCAAACGTGACATCTTCCTTCTCCGGTTTTTCGACCAGTAACACCGCGCGGTCGTCGATCAGTACAGCACGCGGCCATGGGTCAATACAAATCCTTGAATCCGGCGAGATCGGCTCGCCCTGTCGTTGCTCGATCGCATCGATCCCCGTCTCGCGCAACAATTCCGAGGCCTGTACCACGCCCTCAAGCT
>JARRMH010000441.1:0-2577 GCA_037386205.1 Woeseiaceae bacterium
CTCTTCCCGCCCCGTGTTTTCATCCTGCTTCGGCAGCTTCAGCGCGACCTTGATGTTCTGGATCGTATCGTAGGCGCGGTACACGTCCGCGAGTGGCCCGGACGCAATGCGCCCCTGGATGCGGTATTTGCCGACTTTCTGCCGCGCGCGCAACATGATCAGAAATCGGAGCGGACGCGGCGCACCGCTTCCCGCCAGCCGTCCAGTAACTGCTCGCGCGTACTCGCGTCCATCGCGGGTTCGAAGCGGGCATCGCAGCGCCACAGCGATCCGATATCCGCCAGCGATGCGAACACGCCGGCCTGGAACCCGGCCAGGTACGCGGCACCCAGTACGGTTGATTCGACGTTGTCCGGCCGTTCGACCGGCGCGTCCAGGACGTCGGCGAGGAACTGCAGGAACCAGTCGTTGGCCACCATGCCCCCGTCGACGCGGATCACGCTCGGGCGGATGCCGTCCTCGGCCATCGCGTCGATCAGGTCGACGGTCTGGAAGGCGACGGACTGCAGCGTCGCCGTGGTAATGTCGTCACGGCTGCTCCCGCGTGTCAGCCCGAACACGGCCCCCCGGGCGTCGGGATCCCAGTGGGGCGCGCCGAGCCCGGCGAATGCAGGCACGACGTACACGTCCTCGACCACGCCGGTCCGCCGCGCGACTTCTTCCGACTCCGGTGCCGCCTCGATGATCTGCAGTTCGTCGCGCAGCCACTGCATCGCCGAGCCGGCCACGAACACGCTGCCTTCCAGCGCGTAGGTCACTTCCCCGCCGATCCGCATACCCACCGTGGTCAGCAACTGGTTGTCGGACTGCAGCGCCTCCGCACCGGTATTGGCCACGACGAAACAGCCCGTACCGTAGGTGCTCTTGGTCATGCCCGGCTCGAACGCGGCCTGACCGATCAGCGCTGCCTGCTGGTCGCCCGCGATGCCGCAGATCGGGATGTCGCCGCCGAGGCACTCGTGAACGCCGGCGCCGAAGTCGGACGCGCAGTCGCGAACCTCCGGCAGCAGCGCCCGCGGCACGTCGAACATGGCCAGGAGTTCATCATCCCATTCCTGCGTATGGATGTTGAACAACAGTGTTCGCGAAGCGTTGGTTGCATCCGTGGCATGCACCCGACCGTTGGTCAGACGCCAGACGAGAAACGTGTCGATCGTGCCGAAAGCCAGTTTGCCAGCCTCCGCCCGCGCCCTGACGCCGTCGGCGTTGTCGAGTAGCCAGGCGATCTTGGTACCCGAGAAATAGGGGTCGAGTCGCAGACCGGTCTTGCCTGCAACGGCCGGCCCGATGCCTTCCCGTTCCATTGCCCTGCAGTATTCAGCGGTTCGCCTGTCCTGCCAGACGATGGCGTTGTAGACGGGCTTGCCGGTTTCCCGATCCCAGATGACCGTCGTTTCGCGCTGGTTGGTTACACCGATCGCCCGCACGTCGGCGGCACCGATGCCCGATCGTTCGAGTACCCGCCCGGTTACGTCGGTCACCGATTGCCAGATCGCTTCGGGGTCGTGTTCGACCCAGCCAGGGCGGGGATAGAGCTGCGGGAACTCTTGCTGCTCGCTGGCGACCACGGCCGCCTCGTCGTCGTACAACACCGCGCGACTGCTGCTCGTGCCCTGGTCGATTGCCAGCAGGTATTTGCCGCTCATTGCGCTTCGGCCCTCGCGGTAAATATCGGTGTTGCAATGTGCATGCGCCTGCCCGCTTCCTCCGGCCACGGAAACTCTCCCTGCCCGTCGACAAATGCGGCGATCTTTTCCCTGATCGCATCGGGCCACGGCGACACCCGCCGCTTTGCCGTCTCGAAATGCAGGTTCATCCATTCGCAGGTCGCCGCGAGAAAGCCCTGCTCGGCGTGGTGCATGCGCTGGAACTGGTGGATACGCTTGTCGTCGTAAGCGATCACCTGGGCCGTGACGACGAACGGGTCGCCCCGGAAGACTTCACGCTGCCACGTCACGTGCGACTCCACCGCGATCGTCGAACTGTCATGGGTACGAATGTACTCATCGGTCAAGCCGAACCTGTTCCACAGGGCATCCACAGCCTGGTCGAAAGCCAGCAGGTAGTACGCGACATTCATGTGCTCGTTGATGTCGATCCATTCCGGCAACACCTCGCCACGCATGACCTCGATTCCAGGTGTATTCACCATTGGTAATTCAGTCCGATTCCAGTTCGGCAATGCCGGCAAAGTACTGCAGAGCATCCGGATTCGCCAGCGCATCGGTGTTCCTGACCGGTTGTCCGTCAACCACGGAACGAACCGCCAGCTCGACGATCTTGCCGCTCCTGGTCCGCGGGATGTCCGGCACGGCGACAATTTTCGCCGGCACGTGTCGTGGCGTCGTGTTGGATCGAATTTCGTGACGAATACGCTGCTCGAGGTCATCATCAAGAACGACGCCGTCTCGCAGGACAACGAACAGCACGATGCGTACATCGTCCTGCCAATTCTGCCCGATCGCAATGCTTTCGATAACGTCGTCGAATTTTTCGACCTGGCGGTAAATCTCGGCCGTACCGATGCGCACGCCGCCAGGGTTCAGTACCGCGTCCGAGCGGCCCGTGATGACGAGG
>JARRMH010000442.1:0-2573 GCA_037386205.1 Woeseiaceae bacterium
GCCCAACCGTATGTCATCAGGAATTCCAGTGCTGCTTGACCTTGCTTTGACAGTTTAATGGTCGTCAGCGACGATGATGCGCGAGTTTGCGAGCGCGCCGCGCGCGATCTCGGCCCGTACAGGCCATCGAGCTGCGTTTCCAGCTGATCCGTGACCTGTGCGGCAAGCGATTCCGATGTGGTCACGAGCACCACCTGCGAATCCACCCCGTGTTCCGCCTGCGCCAGCAGGTCGGAGGCGACGAATTCGGCCGAGGCATTGGCATCGGCGATGACCAGCACTTCGGACGGACCTGCGGGCATGTCCATGGCCGCGCCTTCGGGGTCGGCGCTGACCAGCGACTTTGCAGCGGTCACCCAGGCGTTGCCGGGACCGAAAATCTTGCGGACCCGGGGAATCGATTCGGTGCCATAGGCCATCGCGGCGATGGCCTGGGCTCCGCCGACCTTGAAGATGTCCGATACACCGCTGCGCGTTGCCGCGACGACGACGGCCGGATCGGCCGTGCCGTCGGCTCCTGGCGGTGTGCACAGGACGCGCAGCGGACAGCCCGCTATGGCCGCCGGTACCGCCAGCATGATCGCGGCCGAGGGCAGCGGTGCAGTGCCTGCCGGAACATACAGTCCCACTGCATCGATCGCATGACTGACGCGTTCGCAGACGACCCCGGTCATCGTCTCCACCTGTATTGCCTGCGGCAGCTGTGCCTCGTGAAACCGGCGCACGTTGGCGATCGCGCGGTCGATTGCGGCAACTTCGTCGCGCCTCAGGGTTGCCTCGGCCGCACGGACTTCGTCGTCCGGGACCCGCAGCGACGCGAGATCGGCACCGTCGAATCTGGACGTCAGGCGGAGCAGGGCGGCATCACCCTCCCGCCGAACGTCAGCAATGATCGCCCTCGTGCCGTCACGTATCGCGCGGTCGTCGGCCACGGCCGGTCGGCGCAGCAGCGCCGCGCGCTCGTCGGCACCGAGTTCAGTCCAGTTGCAGCGTGTGATTGTCATCAGGCAAGCATCTTCTCGACGGGCAGCACGAGCAGTGAACTGGCGCCGGCCGCCTTGAGGTTTTCGAGGGTCTCCCAGAACACGTTCTCACGGCAGACGGCATGCACCGCGACCTTGTCGTCATTGCCGTCGAGACGCAGCACCGTCGGTGCTTCGGAGCCGGGCAACAGGTCGCGGATTTCCGCCAGTGCCGACTTCGGCGCGTGCAGCATGATGTACTTGCTTTCGCGCACCTGCAGCACCCCGTCGAGCCGCTGCAGGATCTTGTCGACGAGTGCCTGCTTGTCGTCGCCGAGCGGTTTCTCGGTCTGAATGACCACGGCTTCGCTCTCGAGCAGCACTTCGAGTTCCCGCAGACCGTTGGCTTTGAGTGTGCCTCCCGTGGACACGAGGTCGCAGATAAAATCGGCGCGGCCGAGTTTCGGCGCTATTTCGACGGCACCCGAAAAGAAAACCGGTTCGGCAGTGATTCCGTTTCGATCGAGAAAATCATTTAATAAACCGACGTAACTTGTTGCGATTTTTGTATTTTCCAGTGATGAAATGCCATCGTATTCGGCCTCGTCAGGACCCGCGATCGACAGCCGGCAGTGGCCGAAATCGAGCTCGTAAACCCTCTTGAAACGTGCGGTCTTGCCATCCGCCTCGCGATTCAGGCGTTTCTCCTCGACGACGTTCAGACCGACAATGCCGAGATCACACACGTCGTCACTGACCAGTCCGGGGATGTCGTCATCGCGCACGAGCAGGAGGTCGATCGGCATGTTCTCGCCGTAACAGATGAGCTGATCCTTGCTCCGGGTCAGCTTGAGTCCGCACCGCTCGAGCAGATCGATCGAATGATCGGTCAGGCGGCCGGTTTTTTGCACCGCAATCTTGATGCGCTGCTCGACAGGTTCCATCGGGTTATCCTCAGTGAGAGTGGCGGGTACGTTCGATTGCGACCTGGTAGCCGCCGAAGCCGTCGGTCAAAAAGCGCGCGACGCGACCGATTGTGGTGACGCTGACGCCGGTCAGCTCGTGGATCTTGCGGTAGGGGAGGCCGTCCTGCAGATACGCGACCACCTGCCAGCGATCAACCAGCGCCTGCAGCTCGGCGGGCGTGCACAGGTCCTGCAGGAAGTTGCGGCACTCATCGACGCTTTCGAGGCTGATGACGGCCTCGCACAGCGCGGTCTCCGCGCGGGCCTGCGCGCGCTCGGTATCGTTGCGGTTGGGCTTCATGGGCGTACTAATGTATTAACGTGATAGTACATTAATACAGTTTCGCCGGCATTGCAACAGACCGATTGGCTGGTTACAGGCGAAATTAATTTATCCGTTTCAATCACTTGACGGCGAGCGCAGCCGACCCCTACACTTTGTGAAACTCATCGAGACCGGTAGAGGGATAGGCCCGTTGAAACCGGGGCAACCTTCAGGACTAACCCCCCTGAAAAGGTGCCAGAGCCGCAGGCTGGGTCAAGAAGCCGCTTCTTCACATCCAGAGTAGCTTTGGGCGTCCCAGGTAAATATCGGTCGGCGTGTCGGCCGGGATGCTGCCGGCGATCACGAACCAGCCGCATCGGG
>JARRMH010000443.1:0-2574 GCA_037386205.1 Woeseiaceae bacterium
CATTCGCGTCAGAAATCTGATTGAGCGGACTGTAGCGCTGCTCTTCATAGCCGCCCCCGTAGGATAGCCACTCCTTGCCCGGGCTCGCCGCGATCGCGGCGTCCGTGACGCCGCCCGCCCCTGCGGACGATGCGACGGCCGGTTCCGCCGCGGCGGCACCCACTGGTGCTGCCAGGGCAAGACTCAAGCTTAGGGCGAAGCAGCGACGCATCGGCATGGCGTGATCCTCAGGTCTGTGATGATGAATCGGAGGCGATCGACCGGCGACACGGACTGCCGGTTCCTACACCATAGTCGTGCCCGCGGCTGTTCTGATCTGATGCGGCACTTTCGCCGACTGCGGCAGAGCAATGACGTTTCTCGGAATTCTACGCCTCTGCGTATGATTTACTACTGCAGCGTGCGGGAGACCAGCGAGTCGAGCACCCGACTGGAGTTTCAGCGGTGTGACGTGCCCCAGGTTTCACGTTCACCAAGACAAGGTGAGATGATGAAACTGGAGGTACGACAATGGCGAGGAGAAGCTTCAGCCGGGAGTTCAAGTTAGAGGCGGTACGGTTGGTATCGGAACGGGGTCTGACTGTTGCTCAGGCTGCTCGAGACCTGGATGTGCATGAGAACGTCCTGCGACGTTGGGTGCGGCAATACCGCGATGATCCTGCGCATGCATTCCCTGGCGCGGGACAGCTGAAGCCCGAGCAGGCTGAGATCGCGCAGTTGAAAAAGGAAGTGCGCAAGCTGAAAGCAGAGCGTGACATCCTAAAAAAAGCCGCGGCCTACTTCGCGAGGGACTGACCGGACGGTTCGAGTTCATTGCGAAGCATCGAGGAATCTGGCCGGTGACGTGGATATGCGAGGCGCTCGATGTCTCGCCGAGTGGCTTTTACAGCTGGCTGTCACGGCCAGAGAGTCAGCGAGCCGCGTATGACGAAATCCTGATCCGGGATATCCGGCGGAGCTTCGGCGACAGCGGGGACACCTATGGCGTTCGACGAATCTGGTTGGACCTCCTGGACTGGGATCACGACGTTGGCAGGGAGCGCATAGCGCGCTTGGTACGGTCCTTGAAGCTTATGGCACAGCCGAGGCGACGCAGACGACCGGTGGACAAGGATGCTCGCCTGGAGAGCGCTATAGCGCCGAACAGGCTCGATCGTGAGTTTGCGGCCAATGCGCCGAATCGGAAATGGGTGGCTGACTTCACCTATGTCTGGACGTCAGAGGGTTGGTTGTACGTTGCTGCGGTACAGGACCTGTTCTCGCGGCGGATCGTTGGCTGGTCGATGAAGGGCCGCATGACGGCTGATCTGGTTACGGATGCGCTGATCATGGCGATCTGGCGGCGTAAGCCGGCCCCTGAGCTTCTTCACCATAGCGATCAGGGCAGCCAGTACACCTGCGAGCAGTTCCAGCGACTGCTTGCGGACCATGGCCTTGAATGCAGCATGAGCCGCGTCGGCGAGTGTCACGACAACGCGGTTATGGAGAGCTTCTTCTCGCGGATGAAGGATGAGCGAACCAGTCGCCACCGGTATCGAACACGAGATGAGGCGCGAGCTGATGTCTTTGATTACATTGAGCGGTTCTACAATCCGAGGCGTCGGCACTCGACGCTCGGTGGGGTGAGCCCCATGGAGTTCGAAAAACGAGCTAAAAAAGCTTAGGGCGGTGAACGCAAGACCTGGGGCACGTCAATCAGCCGTCTTGCTTTTTGGGTCGACGAGTTTGGTGAGGTGCCGATCGCCGGCATCTCCGAGCAGGCGTGGATAGCGCACCCGTGGAAAGGATCGTTGGGGGCGAATCACGCAGGCGAACGCTTTCGTCCACTAAACGGTCGAAGCGAGTTCAGGGTCTGCAAAGCCGATGTGGCGACCCAGGGGGCCCACAGAGTTTATCTCCCGCCTCGAAGCTATGCTTAACTACACTGATCGGTGGCCTGTTCGGGCAGCCGTTCACTGGGATGCCGCGAGATAAAATGAAACTGACGCCCATGGCGCCAAGGTGTGGTGTCGAGATTCCAGACGTCGCGCTAGTTGATTTTCCAGTCATTCGGGAAACACGTTGATGAAAACTCGCATTCTGCTTCAGATCTTTGTCACGCTCTGCATCGCGGGCGTTTCAACCCATAGCGTCGCGGATCGTCATTCCTGAATCTGATCGACGCCGAGGAGAAGCGCTGGACCGGGCTTGTACCCTCGGAGCGCTACACCACCGCGCACGACGAAGACCGTTTTCCCGGATGTCCTGGGCCGATAGGGACTGAAGGTCTGGTCTCACACGGGCTGTACCTTCTTTCCGGAGAGCAGAATCGACACACGCTCTACGTTGTATCCCACGGAGCCCGCGAGTCCATCGAAGTGTTCGACATCGAACTTGCCTCGCAGGGTCCTGCGGCGACATGGGTCGGTTGCGTCCTCACGCCGGACGGGCAGGAAGCGAACAGCGTTGCTGCGATGAAGGATGGCAGCCTGCTTGTGACAGTGCCGATTGAGCACGGTCATGAATTCGCGGACGCAATGAAGGGAGAGGCGACGGGCGCTGCCTATCGATGGACTCACGATGACGGGAGTTGGA
>JARRMH010000443.1:2646-5171 GCA_037386205.1 Woeseiaceae bacterium
CCAACGGGATAGAACTCTCCAGGGATGAGTCGAGATTCTTCATCGCTTCATCCGGCCTGAGAAGCGTCGTCAGCTACAGCAACAGGGCCCCTGCAGAACAGCTCGGAAGCTCGGAAACCCTGGCGATCGTCCCGGACAACCTGCACTGGGATCGCAGCGGTGAGCTGATTACCGCGGGTCTGATTTTTGACTATGAAGCCTGCAACCCCTACGACGAGGCCGGAGAGTTCGACCTCGGTCTGTACGCGAGCTGCGCGCGCCCCTACCAGGTCGTGACCGTGGAACCCGACTCCCTGGATTCGAGCGTGTTGGCGGAAGGCGCTGCAAATGCCCGCTTCAGCAATATCACGATGGGCGTCAAGGTCGACGACAGTCTATGGATCGGGACCTTCGCCGGTGACAGGGTCGCCTATCGAGAACTGGTTGACGAATAAGGGGCGCTGATTCGTCGCTGGTTGCGCGAGCGATAAGATGCTAAGAGAGCGAATGTTCTGAATCTCCTCAATGGGAACTGCGATGCTCCGCTTTTTGCTGCCGGTGATCATTTTGGGCGTCATGGTGACCAGCCTGGAGGGCCGCGCCCGGGCGGCTGACCCCGTTGGGCATTATGTCTTCGTTTGGGTCGGCGATCCTGAACGCGCAGGCCGCAACTTCATCGCCGTTATCGATGCGGATCCAGGCTCTCCCGACTACGGCAGTCTGGTGACCAGCGTGGCGACTGATATCAAAAGCGTCAATGCACACCACACCGAGTATGAAATGCCGGCCAGTGGGATGCTTTTCGCCAACGACCATGATGCCAACGCGACTGCAATTGTTGATCTCACCAACCCCCTGGAGCCTCGCCAGGTTGCCTCGTTCACCAGTCTGGGGGGCTTCAGTATGCCGCACAGTTTCGCCCGTCTGCCCAATGGCAATGTACTGGCCACCTTCCAGTACGAGGATGAAGGGGGTGCCATGTCCATGGGCTCCACGACCGGCGGTCTCGTGGAGATTGATGACAGGGGGAAGCTGGTCCGTTCGGTGAGCAATGCCGATCCGGCGTTTGCCGGTGAGGAACTGCTGCCCTATGGGCTCGCGGTCCTGCCCCGGATCGACCGGGTGATCGTGACCAACTCTCCGATGGGCGATGACTTTCTGCTGACCAGTAACACCTATCAGCTGTTCCGTCTTTCAGATCTCACGCTGCTCGGGACCTGGCGCCTGGATCCGGGCCCGCGGCTCAACGGGCATATCTCTCCCGAGGAGCCGCGGGTCGGTCCCGACGGTGCTGTGTACATTCACACTCTGTCATGCGGTGTGCAGCGAGTCACTGGTATGGACAGTGAGAAGCCGCGCGCGCAGCTCGTGTATCAGTATCCGGGAAGCTGGTGCGGTGTTCCGACAATCGCCGGGCGGTACATGGTCCAGAGCGTGCCTGATATCCACGCGTTCATCGTTCTCGATATCTCCAATGGCGAGCAGCCGGTGGAAGTGTCGCGGCTGGTGATGAACGAAGGTTTTTCTCCGCACTGGACCGGGTGGGACCCAATCTCCCGGAGACTGGTCGTGACGCCGGGCGAGAAAGGGCAGCGCATGTACCTGCTCCTCCTGGACGAGACCACGGGTGCCCTGGCGATCGACGAGAATTTCCGAGGGCAGGATGGCGAGGTGGGTTTCAGTTTCGCGAGGCAATCATGGCCGCATGGCTGGACCGGGGAAGGCGCGCCACACGGCGCAGTTTTTTCACGGTGAACTTTCCACTGTCTCTCAGAATTCGGGGATGCCGCGACAGGTCGGATCAGGGCGAGGTGCTCTTGGTGTCAGGGGGTGCTGGCAAAGCTCTGCTGACCGTGTGGCGACGTCGTGGCGATGGATTTCCGTAAAACGCGGTTCTGCTGGCGTAGTGGTCGCCGGGAACGTCAAGACGGTGGGGCGGCCCGGATACCCTGTGGCATGCCGCGCTCCTCCCACAGCTCTACCACCCCATGCTTGGCCATCGCCGCGGGAAAACCTGGCAGTGCGCGCATCTCGTCGTAAATCGGAAGCCACACCGTATTGTCCATTAGCATCAGGCTTTCCAGTCCGGAAAGGCAGCGCAGCGCTTCCTCCGGCAGACCGACCAGCGAGTAAATGCTCACGGCCGTCACCGGCTCGATCTCGCCATCCTCTTCCAGGTCCCGAAACAGGCGGCCGAATTCCTCGGCGGGCATGCGTCCTTCCAGGGTATCCATCATGGTATCGAACCACTTCTCCCTGCTGGCGAAATCCATCCAGCCATCTTCCCGCAGAATGGCGGCGGCTTTGTCCCAGTCCTGACGAACGGCGAAAAATAGCGTGGCGTAGACGGTCTCCCGCGCTCCGGTCAGCTCTTCTATGAGGCGGAGGTATTCCTGCGCGGAGTCCAGGTCATTGCTGGCGAGTGCGCCGATGAACATCATTCGGTGGCTGTCGGGGGAAAACGGGTCGATGCGAATCGCTCGTCGCGCCAGCTCATGGCCCTCCCTGATAAACCCAGCGCGGTAAAGCATGTTGGCGTGGCGGGC
>JARRMH010000444.1:0-2518 GCA_037386205.1 Woeseiaceae bacterium
CTGTGTGCGCGCCGGCGGCAAGCACAACGACCTCGAGAACGTCGGCTACACCGCCCGTCATCACACCTTCTTCGAGATGCTCGGCAACTTCAGCTTCGGCGACTACTTCAAGCGCGAAGCCATCCGGTACGCCTGGGAGTTCCTTACCGAGACGCTGGAACTGCCCGAAGAGCGACTCTGGGTTACGGTCTTCGAGGAAGACGACGAGGCCGCCGATATCTGGCTCGAGGAAATGGGCATCGACCCGGAGCGCTTCACGCGCATGGGCGAGAAGGACAACTTCTGGGCGATGGGCGACACGGGCCCCTGCGGTCCCTGCAGCGAAATCTTCTACGATCACGGCGCCGATGTGCCGGGTGGTCCACCGGGATCGCCCGACGAGGACGGTGACCGCTACGTCGAGATCTGGAATCTCGTCTTCATGCAGTTCGACCGTTCGGCCGACGGCGAACTGACACCGCTGCCGGCGCCGTCCGTCGATACCGGCATGGGCCTGGAGCGCATCGCCGCCGTCATGCAGGGCGTTCACAGTAACTACGAGATCGACCTGTTCGCCCACCTGATACGGTCTGCCGCCGATATTCTTGGCGTCAGGAGCGAGGGCCAGAGCTCGCTCAACGTGATCGCAGATCACATTCGTGCCTCGGCCTTCCTCGTCGTCGACGGCGTGCTGCCCGGCAACGAAGGGCGTGGCTACGTGCTGCGCCGCATCGTTCGCCGCGCGATTCGCCATGGCAAGAAGCTCGGCATGGACGAGCCGTTCTTTCACAAGCTCGTGGCACCGCTCGCAGAGGAAATGGGCGAGGCCTATCCCGAACTCGCGAAAGCACAAGCGCACGTCGAGAAAGTACTCGCTAAAGAGGAAGCGCGTTTTGCCGAGACACTCGACCAGGGCATGGAGATCCTCGAGGAGGCGATCGCCAGCCTCGACGGCAAGCAGCTGCCCGGCGACATCGTCTTCAAGTTGTACGACACCTACGGGTTCCCGGTCGACCTGACCGCCGACATCGCACGGGAACGCGATCTGACCGTCGACGAGAAGGGCTTCGAAACCGCGATGGAGGGACAGCGCGCGCGGGCGCGGGCGTCCAGCAAGTTTGCTGCTGCAAGCGGCGGCGGGCTGAAAACCGACGCAGCATCGGAGTTCCTCGGCTACGAGGGTACCGAGGGCGCCAGCGAGATCATCGCTCTGTTCAGAGACGGCGCGAGTGTCAATGAACTCGAATTGGGCGACGACGGAGCCGTGGTGCTTGCCTCCACTCCGTTTTACGGGGAATCCGGCGGCCAGATTGGTGACACCGGGATCCTCGTCGACGACGGCAAGCTGTTCCGCGTCGACGACACGCAAAAGAGCGGTGATGCGGTTGTTCATTTCGGCACGGTAGAGCAGGGCACGCTTACCGTAGGTGATGCGATCGAGGCCGTGGTCGATGCCGAGCGCCGCCAGGCGATTCGCCTGAACCACACAGCGACCCACCTCATGCACGCGGCGCTCAGGAAGGTGCTCGGCGATCACGTAACGCAGAAAGGGTCGCTCGTGGCGCCGGATCGCCTGCGATTCGATTTCTCGCATTACGAGGCCGTCACACCCGCGCAGCTCGAGGAGATCGAGGATCTCGTCAACGCCGAAATCCGCAGGAATACGAAGGCACAGACCGACCACATGACGTACGACGACGCCATTGCCTCGGGCGCCATGGCGCTGTTCGGCGAAAAATACGGTGACAAGGTGCGCGTGCTGCGCCTCGGCGACTTCTCTGTGGAACTTTGTGGCGGTACGCACGTCGAGCGGACCGGTGACATCGGCCTGTTCAAGGTCACGCATGAAGGCGGCGTTGCGTCCGGAGTGCGCCGCATCGAGGCCGTGACGGGGCGGGGCGCGATGGACTGGGTTGATGCCCAGCAACATACGCTGCAGGAGCTTGCCGGGCTGCTCAAGAGCACGCCCGACCAGACGGCGGTGAAGGTCGAGCAACTTCTGAGGCGCACGAAGGACCTGGAAAAGGAACTGGCGGCGGCCAAGCAGGCGCTCGTCACGGGCCAGGCAACCGATCACTCGGCTGCCGTCGAGGAGGTCGACGGTATCAAGGTGCTCGCCACGCGCATGGACGGGGCCGATGCAAAAACCCTGCGTGATGCCGTTGATCGCTTCAAGGACAAGCTGCAAAGTGGTGTCGTCGTGCTCGGCTCGGTCGAGGATTGCAATGTCCGGCTCGCCGCGGGCGTGACGCGCAACAACACGGATCGCATCCGCGCGGGCGACCTGATAAAGCCGGTCGCAGAGCAGGTAGGCGGCAAGGGCGGTGGCCGTCCTGACTTCGCCCAGGCGGGTGGAAACGACGCGTCACGGCTCGACCAGGCGCTCGCCTCCGTTGCCGACTGGGTCCGGCAAAGCCTGACCTGAGCTCCCGATTGCCGAGTACGGCGCGTAACTTGCGCATCAAGGCCAATAATCAGCTAGTATTACAAGCGTTTAGGATATACCACGCGTAAAAAAGAGTGGGGCTGCAACCCCGCC
>JARRMH010000445.1:0-3312 GCA_037386205.1 Woeseiaceae bacterium
GGATTGTTGCCTCTGCTTCCCCCTCGAAATAAGGTGTCAGTCACCTATTTTCATTAAAAGGTGACTGACACCCTTTAGCGAAAATAGGTGACTGACACCGTTTTTGGGGATATCGAGTCGGGATGGGTGACGGGTTGATCATATTCGATTGCGACGGTGTGCTTGTCGACAGCGAGTGCATCGCGGCGGATGTATTCCTCTATCACATTCGTGCTGCCGGCGGTGTCATCGATGAAGCGGACGCCTATACGAGGTTTCTCGGACGAACCAGCACCGCAGTGCACCGAATCCTGCGCGAGGAATACGACGTCGCGTTCACCGGGCCGCAGCTCGAACGCATGCAGGCCGACTTGTACGAGCGCTTGCGGCACGATCTGCAGCCGACGCCCGGAATTCGGGATGCACTGGCCAACGTCAACGGCCCCCGGTGCGTCGCATCGTCGAGCACACCCGAGCGCATCCGGCTGGAACTCGAGGTCACCCGACTGCTCGAACACTTCGAGCCCCACGTATACAGCGCCAGCATGGTGCGCGAAGGCAAACCGGCGCCCGACCTCTTTCTTCATGCCGCGGCGGCGTGCGGTGCCGCACCACCTGACTGTATCGTGATCGAGGACAGTCCGTCGGGCGTGCTTGCTGCGCAGGCCGCCGGAATGCGGGTACTGGCATTCACGGGCGGCTCGCATGCCACGCTTTGTAACCTCGCCACCGAGGTTGCGGCACTGTCGCCGGACGCAACCTTTGACGACATGCGGAAACTGCCGGACTTGCTGGCGGCGTTCGAGTTAACATAGACGCATGCGCAGAATCGACATGAACGACGCGGCGTTCCTGTACGTCGAGTCCCGCGAGACGCCCATGCACGTCGGCGGCATCAACCTGTTCGAGTTCCCGGATGGCGCCAACGAGCAGAGATTCATGAAGCGGCTCGCGGATGCCTACCTCTCGACGACCGAGCTGCGGGAACCCTTCGGCGACTTCGTCTCGACCGGGGCGCTGGGGAAAATCGGGCCGCTTTACTGGGAGCAGGACAAGGACCTCGACCTCGATTACCACGTCCGGCATTCCGCGCTGCCCCAACCCGGTCGCTACCGCGAGCTCTTTGCACTGACGTCGCGATTGCACAGCACGCTGCTTGATCGCAGTCGGCCGCTCTGGGAAGTCCACCTGATCGAAGGGCTGCAGAATCGCCAGTTTGCCATCTATTCCAAGCTGCACCATGCGACGATCGACGGGGTCGCCGGCCTGCGGCTGACCGAAGGCATGTGCGCGACCAACAAGCGCAAGCGCAACGACTACTCACCCTTCTCACAGGAAGCATTCGAAAACATCGTCAAAGCCAAACGCAAGGCGCGCGAGAAGATGCACATGCCGCGCGAGCGGGAACTGCGCAATATCGCCGAAATTCTCAAAGAGCAGATCGGCACGACGGCACAACTCGTCAAGATCGTGAGAAGTTATGCGCAGACCTGGCTCGGCATGGGCGGCGGGCTGGCTGTGCCGTTCCGGCATGTCCCGCGCACGACGATCAACAGCCGCGTTTCGGGCTCGCGAAGATTCGTCGCGCAATCGTGGAGCTTCGAGCGCGTTCGCAACGTCAGCAAGGCCACGGGCGGAACGATCAACGATATCGTGCTGGCGATGTGTTCCGGCGCCCTGCGCCAGTACCTGCTTGCACAGGACGACCTGCCCAAGCACTCGCTGCGAGCCATGGTGCCGGTATCGGTGCGCGCAGCCGACGACTTCCAGTCATCCAATGCCGTCAGCTTCATCACGGCCAACCTCGGCACCAAGTACGCCGATCCGGAAGACCGGCTGGAGACGATCATGGAGTCGACGCGTGCGGGCAAGGAAGTCCTGAGCGGCCTGTCGGCGACGGAGGCGACCCTGGTTGCCGGCCTGTCGCAGACGCCGATGTTCGTCTCGAACCTGTTTGGTGTCGCGGAGTGGTTCCCCGCATTCAGCACGACGATCTCAAACCTGCCGGGGCCGAAGAAACAGCTCTACTGGAACGGCGCACCGATGCTGGGTACGTACCCCGCATCCGCAATTTTCCATGGCTTCGCGCTGAACATCACGCTCGTCAGCTATCACGGCAATCTCGACTTCGGCATCATGGCGTGCCGCCGATCGTTACCGCAGGTGCAGCGCCTGATTGATTACCTCGAAGAATCCCTGGTCGAGCTCGAGGAAATGGCAGGGGTCTGACGACTCCCCGGTCCCGCGACCCGCGCGGGACCGGCAAGCAACGATCAGATAGGTCAGTTCGTCCGGTACGCAACCTCGAGGCCGACGACCCGGCCCTTGACGAGCGGCGAGAATGTGCCGCCGACCGGCACCGGACCGATCACTTGCGGCAATTGCGTATCGCCACCGTGAAGCACCGAGTTTAGGAGGTTCTGCCGTACAGCGAGAACGTCCAGCGATCGCTCGCCGAGTAGAAGTCGATACCGGCACTCAGAATCTCCTGGTCCAGCAGGTACCCGAGTGCCGCCGACCGGCACCGGACCGATCACTTGCGGCAATTGCGTATCGCCACCGTGAAGCACCGAGTTTAGGAGGTTCTGGCCGTACAGCGAGAACGTCCAGCGATCGCTCGCCGAGTAGAAGTCGATACCGGCACTCAGAATCTCCTGGTCCAGCAGGTACCCGAGATTGTTATCCGTATAGAATGAATCATCCCGATACGCATAGCTGGCCCGGAACGCGATGTCGGCGCCACTGGACAGCATCCAGTCGTGGTTGAACCCGACACTGTAGGTCCACTCAGCAGCGCGCGGCAGGCTCAACGCCTTGTCCGCCTCGTCGACAACACCGTCGCCATTGAGGTCGAAAATGACACTCGTGTACTTGGGGTCGATCCAGCCGAGTGACGCCGTCAGCACCGTATTCTCGCCGATCGCGAACGTGCCCTCTCCTTCGAAGCCGAAGATCTCGGCGTCCGCCGTATTGCGGATGATCTGCACGACGCCGGCAAACGGATCGGCCTGGTTGAGCTCGCGCTGCATGTCGGCGATATCGGTATAGAAGACAGCCGCATTGAAACGTCCGCGCCCACTGAACTCCGACTTGAACCCGAGCTCGAAGCTGTCGACCGTCTCCTGGTCGAATGGCCCCGGTCCGAGGTTGACCGTATCGACAGCGGTATTGCGAAGATTGTAACCACCCGACCGGTGACCTCGCGCCCAGTGTCCGTAGAGGCGCGCATCATCCGAGAACGTGTAGTTGAAACCGAGTTTGCCGGATACGGCATCCCACTTGTCGCTATCGACAAAGTCAAACGCACAGGTTCTGTCATAGACCAGGCACGGG
>JARRMH010000446.1:0-2460 GCA_037386205.1 Woeseiaceae bacterium
ACGGCGAAGCCGTGCCGACCTGGCGGGCGCTCACCGAGGCAGTGTCGCCGCGTCCGGGTGAGACCGTCGAGATCACCTATCGCCGTGGCGGGGAAACGCGCACGGTCGAGACGTCGCTCGGTACGGTGG
Organism: Woeseiaceae bacterium; assembly: GCA_037386205.1. Classification (GTDB taxonomy): domain Bacteria; phylum Pseudomonadota; class Gammaproteobacteria; order Steroidobacterales; family Woeseiaceae; genus UBA1847. The sequence goes on from JARRMH010000446.1 coordinate 130, forward strand.
AACAGGACGGCGAAGAACGCGGCATGCTCGGTATCAGCAACCGTGTCGAACCGTCGGACCGCCGCGTGAGTGTACGTGAATACGGTCCGGTGGCCGCACTCGGCGAGGCCACGGCGAAGATGCTTGATACCACGGCTTTCACCGTGCAGATGCTGTTCCGGATGGTGGTCGGCGACGTGTCCCTGAAGAACATCAGCGGACCGGTGAACATCGCCCAGTATGCCGGTTCGTCGGCGAGTGCCGGCAGCGAATACTTCATCGGCTTCCTGGCGATCGTCAGCATCAGCCTCGGCGTCTTGAACCTCCTGCCGATCCCCATGCTCGATGGTGGCCAGATCGTTTACCAGACGGTCGAGTGGATAAAGGGCAGCCCGCTGTCGGAGCGTGCCCAGATGATCGGCCAGCAGGTTGGAATACTCGCGCTAATCGCTATCATGGGCCTCGCTTTCTACAACGACCTGACGCGTCTCTTCGCTCAATAAGGAATCTGGTTTGTTCTTGTCCGACCGGCATACGAATAGGCACGGGACCCGTCTGCCGAGGCCCTCTGCAGGCTGGCCGGTCCTGGCGCTCGTGTTCGCCTGCATGATCGCGCTCACGGCGCGGGCCGACGATTTCGTCGTCCGCGACATGCGGGTGGAGGGCCTGCAGCGCATCTCGGAAGGTACCGTGTTCAACTATCTGCCGATCAATATCGGCGACACGCTCACGCCGCAGCGGGTCCGCGAAGCGATACGCGCGCTCTACGCCCAGGGCCTCTTCGAGGACATCGCCTTTCGGCGTGACGGCAACACGCTGGTCATCGACGTGGAGGACCGGCCGTCCATCGCGGAGTTCACCATCGAGGGTAACAAGGACATAAAGACCGAGGATCTGCAGCAGTCGCTGCGTTCGGTCGGGCTGGCTCGGGGCAAGACCTTCGATCGCTCCGTACTCGAGGAAGTGACGCGTTTCCTGACGGAGCAGTACTACAGCCGTGGCAAGTACGGCGTGTCCGTGGTCGCCGACGTTTCGGAACGACCCAACCATCAGGTGGCGATCGCGATCAACGTCAAGGAAGGCGAGCGGGCGCGGATCCGCCAGATCAATATCGTGGGTAATGAGGAATTCAGCGACAAGGAGGTCCGCGACCAGTTCGAACTCCAGACCCCGAACTGGCTGTCGTTCATCCGCCAGGACGACCGCTATGCCAAGGAGTCGCTGTCCGGCGACCTCGAAACGCTGCGGTCGTTCTACATGGACCGGGGGTTCGCGGATTTCGCCGTGGAATCGACGCAGGTCGCCATTTCGCCCGATAAAAAGGACATCTACATCACCATCAACGTGCGCGAGGGCGAGCGCTACGAGATCTCCGATATCAAGCTCGCCGGGGAAATGGTGGTGCCGCGCGAGGAACTGGAACGGCTGATCCTGGTCGAGCCGGGCGAGACCTTCAATCTGCGACGCCTGACCCAGACGTCGGAGCTGATCTCGTTCCGCCTGGGCGCGGACGGCTACGCGCAGGCGGAGGTCGAGCCGGTGCCGACCCTCGATCGGGAGAATAAACTGGCCGACGTCACGATCTACGTCGAGCCCAACAACCGGGTGTACGTACGCCGCATCAACTTCAACGGCATCGATACGGTGGCGGACGAGGTGCTGCGCCGGGAAATGCGGCAGATGGAGGGTGGCTACCTTTCCAATACGCTGGTCGACCGCTCCAAAGTGCGACTGCAGCGCCTGCCGTACATCGAGGAGGTACAGGTCGATACGACGCCGGTGGCCGGTTCCCCGGACCTCGTGGACGTGAATTACGACATCAAGTACGGCCTGCCGGGGCAGTTCGGCGGCGGCATCGGCTATTCGGAATCGCAGAAGCTGATCCTGAACGGCAACTTCGTGCACTCCAATTTCCTGGGTACCGGGAATCGGGTCGCAGCCGAGATCAACTCGGGTCGTTACAGCACCGCCTACAGCATCTCTCACACGGATCCGTACCGTACGATCGACGGCGTACGCAGGACGCTGTCGCTCGGCTATCGGGATATCACCCAGTTCACGTCGTCGGCATCCGACTTCTCGACGGAGACCATCACGGCGGGCATCGATTACGGTTATCCGATCACCGAGTACCAGACCTTGTCGTTCGGCCTGGCCGCCCAGGACGCCGAACTCGTGGCGTCGACATTCAGCACCCAGCAGGCCCAGGACTGGGTCCTGAATAACGGCAACCCGACCATCGAAGACCTCGGCGGCGGCAACGAACTCTACGTGACCGACTTCCGGACTTTCGAACTCGTCGCAGGCTGGAGTTACGACAGTCGGAACCGGGCGATCTTCGCCGACCGGGGG
>JARRMH010000446.1:2500-2962 GCA_037386205.1 Woeseiaceae bacterium
GTGGCATCGGCGACGATCCCGGGCAGCGAAGTCGAGTACTACACGCTGCGTTACGATCTGAAGAAGTATTTCCCGATCACCCGCGAGTGGATCGTTTCTCTCTCTACCGAACTCGCCTTCGGCGAGGGCATGAACGACACGACGGCGCTGCCTCCGTACAAGCAGTTCTTCGCCGGTGGTCCCGGATCCGTGCGCGGTTTCGCCGAGTCGGATCTCGGTCCTATCGACAGCTTCGGCAATCCCTACGGCGGCAACCTTTTGGTGACGAGCCAGCTTGAGCTTATAATCCCGGTCCCGGAAAGCCTGCGCGTCCGAACGCGGTTCAGCCTGTTCTACGACATCGGCAACGTTTTCAACACGGGAGAGGTGGCCTTCACCGACAGGCTCGGTGATCCGATCACCTACGAGTTCGACTCCAGTGAACTGAAGCAGTCGGTCGGTATCTCCGCCGAATGGCTGGCG
>JARRMH010000447.1:0-3565 GCA_037386205.1 Woeseiaceae bacterium
GATCCCTTCAGTGCCGATCTCTACATCTTCTGCAACCGCGCCCGGACGCTGGTGAAGATGGTCGCCTGGGAGGGCAACGGCTTTGTGCTGTGGATGAAGCGGCTCGAGAAGTCGCGCTTCAAATGGCCCTTGTCAGGATCCGAGGCCATGTTGCAATTGACAGTACAGGAGATCAACTGGTTGCTCGACGGCTACCCGCTGACGGTGACCCAGGCCAACGGATCCCTGCCGCATCACCGGGTACTGTAGATGAACCAGCGACACAGCGACAACGAGATGAAGGGCGGCACGGCAGACCTGCCGGCGAGCGTCGCCGAGCTGCGTGCGCTGGTCCTCGAGCAGCAGAAGAGGCTCGAGCAACAGTCCCTGTTCATCGACCAGCTGCTGGAGCAGATCCGGCTGGCCCGCCACCAGCACTTCGGTGCGAGGAGCGAGCGCTTCTCGGTCGACCAGCTGGCGCTTGCGTTCAACGAGGCCGAAGCGGCTGCCGCGAGTAGCGATGATATCGAGCAGCCGGACCTCCTCGGCACCGTGGCCGTACCGGCGCACCGCCGCGCCAAAGGAGGCCGCCGGCGGCTGCCGAAGGCCTTCCCACGCGTCGACGTCGTCCACGAGATCGACGAAGCCGGCTGCCAGTGCAGCGAGTGCCAGTCCGAGCTGACCGTGATCAGCGAGAAGGTCACCGAGCAGCTCGACATCCAGCCGGCTCGGGTGCAGGTCCTGCGGCATGTCCGTAAGACCTACGCCTGCAAGGCCTGTGACGGCAAGCTGGTCACCGCGCCGATGCCGGCCCAGCTGATCCCGAGAAGCCTGGCCTCGCCGGGCACACTGGCGCATGTCGCGGTCGCCAAGTACGTCGACGGCCTGCCGCTCTATCGGCAGGAGAAAAAGCTCGCCCGGATCGGCGTTCAGCTGCCGCGCTCGACGCTGGCGCACTGGATGGTAAAGGCCGGCGAGCTCGTGCAGCCGCTGATAAACCTGCTTCGAGACCGATTATTAGCGTATGACATCGTCGCCATGGACGAGACCCGGCTGCAGGTCCTGAAAGAGCCCGGTAAACGGGCAGAGAGCCAGTCCTATCTGTGGGTGCAGCGTGGCGGGCCGCCGGATCACCCGATATTGCTTTACGATTACGATCCGTCGCGAAGTCAGAAGGTACCGATCCGCCTGCTCGAGGGCTTCGAAGGCTTCTTGTTGACTGATGGCTATGAGGCCTATGGCAGGGTCTGTGCCGAGTACGGCCTGACGGCACTCGGCTGCTGGGCGCACGTCCGTCGCAAGTTCGACGAGGCGATCAAGGCCCAGGGCCTGCTCGGACCCGAGAAGCGCAAGGCCTCGCTGGCCGGCGTGGCCATGGCAAAAATCCAGCAGTTGTACCGGATCGAGCGGGAGACCAAGGCATTGTCGGCTGAAGAACGGCAGCGGGTCCGGCAGGAACGGGCACTACCGCTGCTCGCGGACATCCGGGCCTGGCTCGATGAGCATCTACCGATCGTGCCGCCGCGCTCGGCGCTCGGCAAGGCGATGAACTACGCCCACAAGCAGTGGCCGAAGCTCATCGTCTACGTCGAAGACGGACGCCTCAGGATCGACAACAATCTGGCCGAGAACGCGATCCGGCCGTTCGTCATTGGCCGTAAGAACTGGCTGTTCTGCGACACTGTGGCCGGCGCCAACGCCAGTGCCAACCTTTACAGCCTGATCGAGACCGCCAAGGCCAATGGCATCGAGCCCTACGCCTATCTCCGAACCGTGTTCACCGAGTTGCCGCAGGCGACATCGGTCGAGGAGATCGAAGCCTTGCTGCCCGTCCCGAATGACACCGACGACTTGGCCCGGGTATCATGATCCGAGCCGCACCGCAGGGAAACCTGCCGTTAATGCAACGAATACGAATAAGCTGGCTCCCACCGCCTCATAAACTGTCGAGCCGGGGATACGGCTCCTTGTACTTGAGGACCTCGCGCACCAGCCGCGTGTACCATTTATCGCTCGTGTCCGCACCGTAGTTCTGGTCGGGTACGTCACCCGGGCGTGCGTCATGGTAGATGTAGAGGATGTCTTCGATGAAGCTCACGCGCGGCCCTGACATCTCGAGCATGGCGTACGTGAATGCCTTGTCGTCCACGCGGCGAATGTAGCGGCCCGTCGCATCGTGGAGTTCACTGGCTTCGATGTTGCGCCAGTGCCTCCAGGCCCGAAACCTGAACTGCAGCAGCGCACGCCGACACGCCTTGCGACATTCCTCCTGCGTGATGATGAAGATATCCGGCCTGAGTTGCTTCCAGAGCTTGTACTTGAACGTCTTGAGGTGCGAGGCGAGCCAGCGCACCTTGCGGAACGTGTTGCGCCGAATCACTTTGTCGTCGTCGGGGCGGTTGATTGTCGCGTGGCTGCCGTCCGGGTGCACGACGACGTCGGCGAGCACGGCGAGNTGCACGCAACTGCCATAGGTCATCCAGCAATCGTCCCGTGCGTAGGTGTCGGCGACGATCTGCAGGGCGTTCTCGCTCGCGAGCTCGTCGTCGCCATCTAGCAGGACGATGACGTCTTCGTCGTCCGCACCGGCCATCTCGATCCCCTCGACGACGTTGCGCGTCTTATATTTCTTCTCCTCGTTGACGACGAGGCGGAACCGTTCGTCGTCGCCGATGGCCTTGCGCGCCAGCGCAACGGTGGCGTCGGTCGAGATGTCATCTATCAGGATGCACTGGAAATTCCTGAACGACTGCGACTTGACGACTGCGATGTAGCGTTCGACCGCATTGGCAGCGTTGTACATGGCGATGACGAGGTGCATTTTCATCGTTGGGCTCGCTTGGAGATGTGTCGGGACTTTATCAGGGAGGTTGAACTGTATACCCTGCTCACCGGACAGGCCAGCATTGACCAGATGGACAGAAACCTCGCGAGATGCATTGCAGACGCGCTGACATGGGCGCGAATCCTGAGCATCGTGCCGATCACCGCGCTCGCCTGGCTCGGCCTGTCGCGGTGGGTGTTCTGGCTCTATATCGCCGCGGCACTGACCGATCTGTTCGACGGCCTGTTCGCACGACGCGGCTCGCCGCCGGCGAAGAACATCGATTTCGACGGTATCGCGGACCTCGTCTTCTGCGAATAGTGCGTATAAGGGGCCATTATGTCAGGCACGAAACCGTTGGAGCGAGCTGAAACCGGCTGAAACCGGGCCGACGACGGCAGATCGAGGCCGCCGTCCGGCGGAGCCGGCCCTACCCTCTCGTCGTTCGGGCGCGTGAATCTTCCCCTTGCGGCGGGACGTTTTCACCGACAGTGGGACACCCGTAAAGTCATCAGTTCTTAGAGACGTGCGTTATGCTGTCTCGTAATTAGAGCTGTCGGAAACTAGGCTATGAACCTTTGATATCTGGTTCTCCGAATTCGCGCTTTTCTGCAATTAGACTTGTCGGTGGCCCAACGGCTGCGTTTTTTCAAACCGGCCACTCGAGAGGCACACCCAGGCCTAATTCGACGGGCCACTTCCGGCCAAGAGCGGTCGTCGTGTCGCTGGTTTCGAACGTCCGCTATTGGGAGCCGGGTGCGT
>JARRMH010000448.1:0-3856 GCA_037386205.1 Woeseiaceae bacterium
TATCGGCCGGCACATCCGTTTTCGCCATGCTCGTTCTGGAAAAGAAGCTGTCGCAGGTGCACCCGGAGGTCGATCTTGTGCTGACGCCCGATGGCGAACTCGTCGGCATGGCCCATTCCAACAACTGCACCTCGGATTTCAACGCGTGGATGTCGCTCTTCGGCGAGGCGGCGCGTGTGCTCGGCCTCGACGTGGAGGATGCCGATCTGTACGGCAAACTAATGCCGCTTGCGCTCGGCGCGGATGCGGATGCCGGGGGGCTGTTGTCCTATGGCTATGTCTCGGGAGAGCACCTGACCGTTTTCAGTGAAGGGCGTCCGCTGTTCGCGCGCGGTTCCGATGCCCGCTTCACTCTGGCGAACTTCATCCGCGTCCACTTGTTTGCAGCTCTCGGGGCGCTGCGCACGGGGCTCGACGTGCTGACCGAGCAGGAAGGCGTGCGGGTCGAGGACCTTTGCGGCCACGGCGGATTCTTCAAGACGGCGGATGTGGGCCAACGCATCATGGCCGCAGCAACGAACACACCGGTCAGCATTCCCGAAGGCGCGGGCGAGGGCGGGGCCTGGGGAATGGCGCTGCTCGCGGCCTACGCGGCGCGCGATGACAGCGACCTGTCGTTGGCAGACTTTCTCGACCGGCTGCTGGGCGAGAGTATCGGCAACGCGGTGGTCCCGGACCCTGACGATGTCGCGGGATTCGAGACGTTCTACGCACGTTACCGGGAAGGCCTGGCCATCGAGGCCGCGGCCGTCGATCACCTGCGCTAGACTTCGCATCATGGAAGCAGGAGCCCTGTTCGACTGGGACGGCGTCGTGATCGACTCGTCCGCCCACCACGAGAAGAGCTGGGAACAGCTTGCCGCGGAGATCCGCAAGCCGTTGCCGGACGATCACTTTATCCGCGGCTTCGGCATGAAGAACCAAAAGATCATTCCCGAGATCCTGGGCTGGACGACGGATCCCGATGAGATCGAGACCTTGTCGCTGCGCAAGGAGCAGCTCTACCGCGACATCATTCAGGTCGAGGGAATCGAGGCATTGCCGGGCGTCACCGGGCTGCTGCGTATGCTGTCGGACCGCGGCGTACCCTGCGCGGTCGCCTCGTCGACGCACCGCAGGAATGTCGAGGTCGTGCTCGATGCGATCGGCCTGCGCCCGTTCTTCGATGCGATCGTGACGGCCGAGGACGTCAGCCATGGCAAGCCGCACCCCGAGGTCTTCCTTGAGGGCGCCGGAAGAATCGGTCGGCAGGCGCCAGCCTGTGTCGTCTTCGAAGACGCTCACGTCGGCATCGAAGCGGGACTTGCCGCAGGTGCCAGGGTCGTCGCCGTGGCCACGACCCACCCGCTCGCGGAGCTCGGCGCGGCGCATCTCGCGGTCGCGTCACTGGCAGAGATCGACTGGCTGCGATTCGTGGGCCTGTTCGACTGACGCCGGTTCATTTATCATATTTATTTTTGGGCGCACCGGGGCATCGATGAGTTACAGGGATCTCAAGCAGGCGGCGTGGGAGGCCAACATGGAGCTGCAGCGTCGCGGGCTCGTCTCGGGCCCGATGATATGGTGGTCGTCGATCTCGACAACGACATCGTCGAGGGCAAGCTGAAGCCGTCGTCGGACACGCGCACTCACACGCACCTGTACCGGCACTGCGAGGTCATCGCCGGGGTCACGCACACCCATTCGACGTATGCGACTGCGTGGCCCAGGCGCAGCAGGCGATCCCGTGCTTCGGCACGACGCACGCGGACTATGCCTATGGCCCCATCCCGTGCACGGCGGTCATGAGCGACGAACAAATCACGCGCGACTACGAGGAAGAGACCGGCGTCCAGATCACCGACGCATTTGCGGGGCGCGACCCGGGCGCAACGCCGATGGTCATCGTCGCGGGACACGCACCGTTCACCTGGGGCAAGGATGCCGCCGAATCCGTTTACCATGCCGTCGTGCTCGAGGAGATTGCGCGTATGGCGTACCTGACGCAAACGATCGACCCATCCGCGGGCCCGCTCAAACAGGAAATCGTCGACAAGCATTATCGGCGCAAGCACGGCAAGGGCGCCTACTACGGGCAGGGCTGACCGACGGGACACGGTGAGGCAGATATGAAGACATTCGGTAACAAGAAAATCTGGCTGGTGACAGGCTCGCAGCACCTGTACGGCCCAAAGGTCCTCGAGCAGGTGCGTGCGAACAGCGCAACGGTCGCAGCAGGGCTGACCGAGTCGCCCGCCATTTCGGCGACGGTCGTTGCGAAGGATGTCGTCACGACGCCTGAAGAGATTCTCGGAGTCTGTCGCGAGGCGAACAGCGATGAAAGCTGTGCAGGTCTGATCCTGTGGATGCACACATTCTCGCCGGCCAAGATGTGGATTGCCGGGCTCAAGGCCCTCGACAAGCCGTGGCTGCACCTGCACACGCAGTTCGGCGCCGAGCTGCCCTGGGACAGCATCGACATGGACTACATGAATCTGAACCAGAGCGCGCACGGCGACCGCGAGTTTGGCTTCATCGGCACGCGCATGGGATTCGAGCGCAAGGTCGTTGTCGGGCACTGGGAAACGGAGAAGGTACAGACGCTCGTCGACGACTGGATTCGCGCCGCGATGGGGCTCGACGAAGCGCGTCACCTGAGGGTCGCGCGGTTCGGTGACAATATGCGCCAGGTGGCGGTCACCGAGGGCAACAAGGTCAGTGCCCAGGTCCGCTTCGGGTACGAGGTCCACGCATACGGGCTTGGCGATCTCGCCTGTGCCTGCGCTGGTGTGAGCGACAAAGATATCGACGCTCAGCTCGACCGCTATCGTGAGGAATACGATGCCGATGCCGCACTGTTCGACGATGCGGAGCCCCGCGAATTGTTGGCCAACGAGGCGCGCCTCGAACTCGGCATGGAGCGCTTCATGGATGAGCGTGGCTGCAAGGCATTCACTAACTGTTTCGAGAATCTGACGGGGCTCACTGGCTTGCCCGGGCTCGCCACGCAGCGCCTGATGGCAAAGGGTTTCGGCTACGGTGCCGAAGGCGACTGGAAGACGTCTGCGATGGTGCGCATCGCCAAGGTGATGAGCCAGGGGCAGAGCGGCGGTACGTCCTTCATAGAAGACTACACTTACGATTTCGGCGCCACGGACCAGGTGCTCGGTGCGCACATGCTAGAGGTGTGTCCGAGCATCGCGGCGCAAAAGCCGCGCCTAGAAATACACCGTCACACAATCGGCGTGAAAAAAGATATTGCGCGCCTGATTTTCACCGGCAATCCGGGGCCCGCCTTGAACATCTCCAAGATCGATCTCGGCCATCGCTTCCGCATCATCGTCAGCGAACTGGATACGGTTGAGCCGCCCAAAGACATGCCGAACCTGCCCGTCGCGAAGGCCTTGTGGGTACCGCGGCCGAACCTCGAGGTATCGGGCGCGGCCTGGATTTACGCGGGCGGCGCGCACCACAGCGTCTATTCGCAGGGCGTGACCCTCGATCAGGTCGCGGACTTCGCCGAGATGTGCGACGTCGAACTCGTCGTCATCGGCGCAGATACCCGGGTGGGTGAGTTCCGCAAGGAATTGCGCCACAACGACGTTTACTACCGGCTGCGTGGCTGATGGAAGCCACCTGCCTTGGCTCACTGGGATTATTTTGTACTATCATAATTTTCTTTGCCGCAAGCGTTGGACCAATGCAAAAGGAGACAGCGTGGTCGATCCCTTTCAAACAGCCTCTGAGCGCCCGTTCCGGAACGGTGCCCCCAAAAAAACCGGCCTGTCGATGAGGCTTGTCGCGATCACCGTCATAATGGGGTTCGTTGCTGCATGCACGCCGGAGACGCCCGCAGGGTCCGAGCCGCCGGCACCCG
>JARRMH010000449.1:0-2429 GCA_037386205.1 Woeseiaceae bacterium
GGCACTCAACGGGAAGTGAAAGTCGGCCAGGATCGGCACGCTTTCGAACGCAGCCAGCGCTGCGTCGGCGGCAGGGCTGTCCTGCGCCTCGAGGAACTGTCGTGTGCGCAGGCTGTCGCGCCTCGAGTCCCACCAGGCCACCTGGCAATCGCCCAGTGCGCAGTCGACGGTCGGCATGAACTGGAAGCCGTGATTCGGGTTGGGATCGATCGCTACCGGCGTGCTCCAGTTCCGGCCGTTCGGCGAACCGACCGTGGCCATGATACGCGAGTCGGACGGTTCGCTGAGATCCGTAAGGCAGCCGCCGTCGGAACTGTGGCGCCGTTCCGAGTAGACCATGATGAATCGCGACCCGTCCTGGCTCACCCACGGGAAATCGTTGGTGCGCGCCGCGGCCACAGTATTGTCGTCGGTCGAGGGCAACGTAGGCACATCGTAAACGCAGACGTCTTCCGCGATGATGAACGGCTTGCCGGTACGCTCGCCTCCGTCCGTCGACACGACGCCCATGATGTCGTCGGTATCGCTGACGTTTTCGAACCGGCGGAAACCATAAAACCCGGTATCGCCGATCGACGCAACGCTCACGCCCTGGTCGCGTCCGGAGGTCTGGGCGACCTGCTTCGGATTGCTCCAGTCGCCGCCGTAATTGTCCGTGTATGTCGAGAGAATCTCGAGGTCGTTCTTGCTCGGGTTGAACAGTGCAAAAACGACCAGGATGCGTGCTTTTGGCCACTCGCGCGTGATCGTCTGGATGGAGCCGTCGGGCATCTCGACGTCGAACGATACCGGGACGGTCCCGGGGTTGTCTTCGTCGAGCATGTAGATGGCGTGCGGCTTGTCGGCGAACTTGCTGCCCGTCGATTGATAGATCTGGTCGAGCGAAACCTTGAAGGCCTTGCGAAAGCCGGCTTCGACATTGAGGTCGACCATCCACTGGATGTAGATGCCGCCACCGGTACCGCCGGATTCACCGCGCGTCGCGGCAATCATCACGGTGCCGCAGCCGCCGGGCCAGCACATCATGACCGGGTCGGCCGCAAACTGCTGTCCGACACTGGTCGCGGGATTCAAGTTGCTGCCGTTCAGGTAGCGGTTGAAGAATCGGCGACCGCCATCGAGCGATTCCGAGAAGCGCAACCAGGTATCGCCGATGGCGTCGTCCGAGCCGCCGCTCCCGTTCCAGGCGCAAACAATATTGCGTGCCAGGATCGGGTTGATCGCGCAGCTCGGTTCATTGTCCTGCATTGCCGGGATGCCGCGGTAATAGCCTGGAGGCGTGCGGCCCACCGCGTTGGAGTTTTCCTCGACATAGCTCTCCGCCGCGGCCGTTGTTGCGACCATCGGCAGGAGTGCCAGCTGCAATAGGGTAAAAAGGCGAAGGCGCCGTGCGCTCATTACGCTCTCTCCGTAGACGTTATTGTTATGCATCCGTGCAATGGATACGCGCTTTTCTCGTTATTCTTTTTCTTGTGCGCCGCCGCGTCCTGTTCGGCAACTGCATTGGAGTATATCAATTTAATAGCGGCAGGTATCCGGGATTATGTCGGGTACGCGCCATTTGGGATCGTCGTGCGTACGAAAGTCGGACGGGTGGAGTGTTCCCGGGTGGTTCATGAACCATTGAACGAGCACATCCCTGGTGCGCGGCAAGCCCTGTTCGACCTCGAGCCCACGCGAGTTGATGACCGGCGTCAAAATGTCATCACCGCCAAGCGACAGGAAATCATTGGCAATAACGCGAACGGTATCGGAGTCGCCTATCGGCGTGCCGTCTTTGAGCCTCATTTCCAGTTTCATCCCGTGCGGCTCGCAACTGACCGCGACACGCATGCCGGCGAACCCGGGCTTGCGTTGCAGCGCCGCCTTGCGGGCAAGGATCGTCCCCAGCTCCGCGCCGGTGAGTTCGTGAATCGTCACGGCATTGTCGAACGGGAACATTTCGTAGACGGCACCGAACGTGAGTTTCCCGGCCGGCAAGCCGCTGCGTATGCCCCCGAAGACGTTATGGATCGCAATATCCGCATCGAGTGAGTCGAGCAGGGCCTCGGTGAAGAGATTGCCGAGGGCGGACTCGACGTCGGGCTCGAGATCGAAAGCGGCGGACAGCGTAACGCCGAGGTCGGTGTCACGGCGCTCCATGGCAAGCGCAAGCGCCTCGTTGGCAATCGCGACGATCGCCGGGTCCTCCTGCAACGGTATTCCCTCGTAGACGTCGTTGGCCGTGAACGGCACCGGTTGCGGCGGATAGACCGTGCGTCCCTCGAGTTCGTGCCCGTCGACGTCGAGGTGCAGGTCCGTGCGGCTGAACGCGCGCGTACTCGAGTAGGCGGAGTTGATCGATATGCCGTTGACGACGTGAGCAATGCCTTTGTGTCGGTGTCCTGCCACGATGTGATCGACAAGCCCCGGTGGCAGGGCAACGGCGA
>JARRMH010000449.1:2434-4340 GCA_037386205.1 Woeseiaceae bacterium
GCGCGCCGGCCTCGTGCACGAGCGTCGCAACGATCGGGGCGACGCGCAACCCGTGCGTGTTCGCCGCGATCGTCGTCTGCAGGGCACGTTCCGTCATGACACCGATAATGCCGATGCGAACGCCCGCCGCCTCGACCATCACCGACGGCTGCACGTTGTCCCACGCAACCGGGTCACCGGTTGCCTCATCGGTGAGATTGGCCGCCAGCAGCGGAAAGGCCATCTCCCTGGCGCGCTGCCGCAGCGCACCACGCGGTGCGTCGTAGGGTCCGGACGGGACAGATGCCTCGCCGATGGGCCCGAAATCGAATTCGTGATTGCCGATCGCAGCGGCCGTGACGTCAAGCGCGTTGTAGATGTCGACGACCGTCTCGCCCTCGTCGAGATTGGACTCGAGCGTTCCCTGCCACATGTCCCCGGCATCGATCAGCAGCACCGCGCCGCCGTCGCTGGCGCGCAATTCCCGCAACGCGGCGACGTAGGCCGAGACCGAAACGAGACCGCCGCGATCGTCCCGGGCAACCATTTCGCCATGCACGTCATTGAGGCCGAGGATCGTGAGGGTCAACGTATCCGGGTCCGGGGACGGCGCGGCACAACCGGCGACCAGGGCCAGGCACAGGAATAATCGGGGGAACGGACGCATCCGCAAATTCTAACGCGAAAAAAGATTGGCGCGAATTTATTACTCGCGTGTCGCAGAGGTGTGTACGATGGGGCCCATGAGTCAGCAGCGCCTCAAGCAATATACGGTCGTCGAGGAAATGATCCATGCGGCGACACACGGCGTCGGCGTCATCCTCAGCATTGTCGGGCTTACGTGGATGCTGTACGTGTCAATCAGTGCGTCGGATGCATGGCGCATCGTTGCGGTTTTCAAGCTGCTGGATCATTGCGCGATCTACCTTTTGATTGCCGGCACTTACACGCCGTTCCTGCTCGTTGCCATGCGCAGTTCGACCGGCTGGTGGCTGTTCGGCACGATCTGGGCCCTGGCGACGGCCGGGGTCGTGACCAAGCTCTGGTTCCGGCACCGGTTTCCGAAGATTGCCCTGGCCAGCTACCTCGCCATGGGCTGGCTAATCGTCGTCGCGGCGCCGCAGGTGGCCGCGGCGATCGGCCCGAACGGCATGGCCTGGCTCGTGGCCGGCGGTATCAGCTATTCAGCCGGCGTGGTGTTCTACGTTCTCGAGCGTATGCCGTTCAATCACGCCATCTGGCACGTGTTCGTCCTGATCGGCGGCATTTGCCACTTCTTTGGCATCGCGCTGCACGTCTTGCCGACGACCAGTTGAAAACGTCCTGTCGTCGTCGCTCACTTCGCCGCGGCCAGCCAACGCGCATGCTGTAGCGCAACCCGGGCCATGCGTAGATATACGAAGTGCGGTTGCCACCAGCCCGGAGTAGGCTGAATAGGCACCCTCGCGAGTGAGAATGCGATGAGCCGCAACATTCTGTGTGTCGTTGAGTTTGACAAGCACCCGGAACAGGTCGTGGATCGCGCCGTCTGGCTGGCACAGTCGCACGACTGTACGCTGCACTTGCTGGTCAGTGACCCGGTAACCGACTTCCTGGGCGAGAGTTACGTCTACCTGCTGGAGTCACAGCACCTTGCCGAGAGCCTGCGCGAGTCGCAGGACGAGGCGCTCGAGCACCTTGCTGCCAAAGCCGAGGCGGCCGGAGTGCAGGTCGAGGCCGACCGATCTACCGACCGGCATGTCGCCGACCTTGTGCGCCGCGAGGCCGACGCGCGTCAGCCTCTCTACGTCATCAAGGGCACCCATTACCACAGCGCATCCGAACGCGCCTCGTTGGCCGACGCCGACTGGGACCTGATCCGCGACCTCGATTATCCTCTCTGGTTCGTCAAGTCGGTGCCCTGGAAAGATTCGCCCGTGATCGTCGC
>JARRMH010000450.1:0-4234 GCA_037386205.1 Woeseiaceae bacterium
ACCCTCCTGCACCTGCAGGCAGGTCATCGGGGCCACACCTTCGCATTCCACGGTGAAACTGTTGACCCAGAGGGTGGATTCAGCAGCCATCGCCTGCACGGAAGATGCCAGCAACAGAAGCAAAATAATCGGGGTCAGAGTAAGAACTCGAAACATCGTGATTAATCCATAGTTCACATAGTTCGGGGTCAGAGTAAGAACTCCCCCAATTCAGCCTGCTAATATACTTAATCCATTATCATTCAGGGACGAATGTCATGGCAAGGATGAAACGACTCAATCCCGTCGGGATTCCCCAGCATCTAAGTCAGCGCGGCAACAACCGGCAGGCCTGCTTTACCTCGGAGGAAGACATGGCCGCCTATGCCCACTGGCTGAAGAACGGCGCAGAAAAGTACGGTGTCGAGATTCACGCCTGGGTGTTCATGACCAACCATGTGCACCTGCTGGCAACGCCGCGTGAGAATGGTGCGGTTTCTAAGATGATGCAGTCCCTCGGGCGCACCTACGTGCGGCATTTCAACACGAGATACCAAAGGAGCGGTACCCTTTGGGAAGGGCGCTTCAGGTCCTGCCTCGTGCAGGAAGAAACCTATCTGCTGGTCTGCCAGCGGTATATCGAGCTCAACCCGGTACGCGCGAATATGGTGACTGATCCCGGCGACTATCGCTTGGTGATCGGGTCCGACATCGCCGACGTGGGCGGCAATTTCTCGCACATCTGGAAGACCGACATCTGAAGGATATTCGTACGACATTGAACCAGGGCCTGGTTCTGGGTAATGAGCAGTTCAGGGATGAGATTGCTGCGATGACCGGTCAGCGTACGTACCATAAAAAGCCGGGGCCGAAGAAGCAGATCAGGACAGCCGGTCGGAAGTTCTTACTCTGACCCCGAACCTAATTCAGCGCGGCAACACCCGGCCGGCGCAGCGGAAGGGTGATCCCGCCGGAGCGTCGCTGAGGCGCGTGCGCGCGACCTGCTGTGTACCGGATCAGAAACGTCCCTTGAAGGTCAGCCCGACGAAAGGGGCCGTATCCATATCAGTCTCACTGACCAGATTGCCGGACCTGTCCTCGAGACGCAGATTTCCGCCCACTTCCGCTCCGCCGATCAGGCTGAGCTTGAGATCATCCGACCAGCTGTACTCGGCCAGGGCATAGAGGGGTATCGCCTCGTCCTCACCGACGCCTCCTGGCGCGGCGCCCTTGTCGTCAAGCCTGAAGCGTATTTTTTCGTAACGCCCCCCGAGTGCAAGACGCCATTGGGAGGTTGGCTGCCAGGTCAGCTGCAGTCCCGGACCGCGGCTGGCAGCAAGACCGCCGCCGGTTTCCAGGGAGAGGGTATCGGTGAGTTTCCAGTCGATGAGCAGGATGGGAAAGACGCTGGTGTCGTCCTCGATCTCGGAAAAGACGCCGAGGCCGGGGCCGATGCTAAACGTGTCGCTGAAGCGATAGATCGCGCCGGCAATCAGTCCGCCGGTCTGGCCGTCATCGAGGGATGCACCCTGCTCTGCCTGGTATCGCAATGAGGGTCGTGCAAAGATCGCCCACTCCCTGCTCGCGAAATACCGTATCGGCATGCTGATGCGCAATTCGCGTATTTGGCCCCAGGGATCCAGGGCACCGAAGCCCGTCGTGCCGGAAAAATCGTAGCTGTCTTCCCCGTATCCGATGTCGAGCCCGATATTCAGACGGCTGGAGAACTGGCGGGTAGCAGAGAGGCTGGCGAAGTAGCGATTCACGCTCACGTCACCTCCCTTGTCGAGATCTGTCTTAAATTGATGGACCGCCGCAGCCTGGAATNNAGTAAGCGGTGAAGGAAATATCGCATGGTGAGATCTCTTGTTATTGTGTAGATTTCTACACGATCACTGAATGAAGGATAATTCAAACTCCACAGGCCAATCCCCTGTGTTGTCCGGGTTTTCGATAGTGGTCCCTGAACCGTTTATTTCCCATGTTTCTCGGCACGCAGCCGCTCGCGATACTTGCCACGTGCGAGTTCCTGCATGTCCGTAACCATGTCGCGCTCATCCATGATCTCACGCCCCAGCAGCGTCTCGATGGCATCCTCCAGAGTCACGATGCCGGCGGGCTGGCCAAACTCGTCCGCAACGAGCACGAGGTGCATATGATTCTTGATCAGCAGATCGAGCAGGTTCTGTACCGGCAGTTTTTCGGAGACCCGCATGATCTCCTTGGCGAAAGTGCTGATCGGCTCACTCCCCTTCCCATCCCGTTCTGCTTCGAAAAGGTCGCCGCGGATGACTTTCCCGATGATATTGTCCCTGCTCTCTGAATAGATCGGCATCCGCGTGAACTGACGCGTCCTCGGCTGATCCAGTGCTTCGCTAACCGTCATGTTCCCGTCGAGCATGTGCACCACGCTGCGCGGGGTCAGGATCTGCTCGGTGCGCACCTCGCGCAGTTTCAATAAATTCGCAAGGTACTCGTTTTCCTGCGAGAAGAGGGTGCCGTCGCGGTGCATGAGTGATGCAAGGGCAATGATCTCCTCGCGAGTCACCTCGTTCTCCTTGCTGCTGAAGAGCCTGGTCAGACGCGTGGATATCCAGACAAGCGGGTACACCAGCCTGACCAGCCAGGTGATGATAAAGCCGGCAGGCACTGCAAGGATTCGCCAGTAGGTAGCACCCAGCGTCTTGGGAATGATTTCCGAAAAGTAGAGGATAGCCAGTGTCAGCAAGACGGCAATGAGCGTTTCCCACTCGGCACCGAATACCTGCAGGGCCTGCGATCCCACGCCTGCCGCTCCCATGGTGTGTGCAAAGGTATTGAGAATGAGAATACTGGACAAGGATTCGTCCAGCCGCTCCTTGACCCGCGCGATCATCCGGCCGGAACGCGGCCGTTCGTTGACGATCTTCTCTAGATAACTTGGCGTGATGGAGAGAAGAACGGCCTCCAGGATAG
This sequence comes from Woeseiaceae bacterium, assembly GCA_037386205.1. GTDB lineage: Bacteria > Pseudomonadota > Gammaproteobacteria > Steroidobacterales > Woeseiaceae > UBA1847. The sequence goes on from JARRMH010000450.1 coordinate 2,935, forward strand.
AACAGAGGACGGAAACGCCAATCGCGATGAAGAGGTAGATGAGCAGCAGAGTCATGAATCAGGCCATGGAATACGCGTTCAGAAAGAGATGGTGTCAAAGATCAAATTTCAAACTTTGAAACTACATGTGATTTGCGAAGCTGTTCTCTGACACCTGTTTCAGCGCATGCGGGCCGGCGCGGGGCGCGGCATCGGACGTGACGGCATGGGTCGCGCCGGCAGTGGTGTTGGACGCGCGGGTGGTCTTGACGGCGGCCTCGCAGGCGGACGCTCGATCGGGTGCACAGGGCGTGCCGGTGGTCTGTATGGTGGTGGCGGACGGACAATGACGTCATGCCGGTACCATGGCGAGTAGTAACCGTAGTCGTAGCCGTAATATCCGCCGACATAGTAACCACCGGTGCTTTCACAACCAGCGAGAATCAACATGAGTGACAGTATGGCTGGAAGGCGCAAGAGCAAAAGAGATCGCTTCATCCTTTTTCTCCCGCCTTTATCTCTTCTGGCCATTCCGCAATCCCGAGGGGAGCACCCATTGGATCGATAATGACTGCAGCGTGTCCCTGGCGGAATTCAGACGTCGGGGCGATCAGGACACTCCCGCCCGCCTGTTTGACCAGTTCGACGGTTGCATGAATATCCTTGACGCGAACATAGTGCAGCCACGCCGAGGGCAATCCGCTCGCGCCATATTCGATAATGCCGGCTCGCGGAAACCCGCCTGAGACAAGGTGCTGCTCGATCTTTCCCCGAGCACGGCCGGTCGGTTTAATGCTGTAACCAAGTGTTTGCCTGTAGAAGTCAGCAGCGCTGCTGGCGGAAGTTGCCCAGAGCTCGTGCCAGAGCCAGCTGCCGGCCTCCGGCATGACATCGGGCGGATCCCCTGACCCGCTGGCAAGCAGGCCGAAACGGGCACCTTCCGGATCTTCAACCAGCGCTACCCTGCCGCGCCCGGGAAGGTCCACCGGATCCAGAAGAACCGAAGCTCCTGCGTTGCGCGCCTTGTCTGAGGTGGCGTCAACATCGCCGACCGACACCAGACCGACCCAGCGCGAGCGCAGCGCATCCCCGTCCGCAGCAGGATGACGCAGCATGCCGGCCACAGGACGTCCCTGGTTTCGAATCAGGATATAGGGCTTTTCACGGGTACCGCGCGTCTCGAACTGCCAGCCGAAAACGCTGCCATAGAAGGCTTTCGCCTCTGCGACGTCGCTCGTAAAGAGTTCAGCCCAGACCCAGCGTCCGGGAGTGCTGGCTGTGGTCCCTTCTTCAGCGATTGCCGGCCAGGGTGGATTCGTGG
>JARRMH010000451.1:0-3497 GCA_037386205.1 Woeseiaceae bacterium
CCCGCGCCAACCTCCAGCCGGTCCTCGTCACGGGCATCGAACAGGGCGGCCAGCTCATGACGACGACCGACGTCGACAACTGGCCGGGCGATGTCGAGGGCCTGCAGGGCCCGGAGCTTATGGATCGAATGCTGCGGCATGCGAAGCGCTTCGACACGGAGATCGTCAACGACCATATCCACACGGCAGACGTGACGCAGCGCCCGTTCCGGCTCGAAGGCGACTACGGCACGTATACCTGCGATGCACTGATCATCGCCACGGGCGCGACCGCCATGTATCTCGGGCTGGAGTCCGAGGAGGCCTACAAGGGCCGTGGGGTATCGGCCTGCGCGACCTGCGACGGATTCTTCTATCGCGGCAAGCCCGTCGCCGTCATCGGTGGCGGCAATACGGCGGTCGAGGAGGCGCTGTACCTCGCGAACATCGCATCGAAGGTCACCCTGGTGCATCGCCGCGACGAACTTCGGGCCGAGAAGATAGGTCGAGATTCGCTGGGATCACGTGCTGGACGAAGTCCTGGGCGACGACGCCGGCGTCACGGGCATGCGTATCCGCAGCGTCAAAGACGAGTCGCAAACGACCGAGGTCGACCTCGACGGCGTTTTCATCGCCATCGGGCATAAACCGAACACGGGCCTGTTCGAGGGCCAGCTCGACATGAAGAACGGCTACATCATCGTCAAATCCGGAATCACGGGCGACGCGACCGCGACCAGCGTGCCCGGTGTTTTCGCCGCGGGTGACGTGGCGGACCAGGTCTACCGCCAGGCGATCACGTCGGCAGGCGCCGGCTGCATGGCCGCGCTCGATGCCGAAAAATTCATCGATGCGCTGGACGCTGACGACGCCGTTGCGGGCGACGCGGCAGCGTGAGGTGACGGTGCCCGGTTGAAGGTCGCCGTCCATGACAGCATCAGCGCCATTCCGGCGCGCGACTGGAACGCGCTCGCCGGCACGGCGTATCCCTTTCTCGATCACGCCTTTCTCGAACTCGCGGAACGCACCGGCAGCGTATCGCCCGATGCCGGGTGGACGCCGCGGCACCTCACCCTCGAGGACAGCGGCCGCCTGCGGGCCGCCATGCCGCTGTACGAGAAAAGTCACTCCTGGGGCGAATTCGTATTCGACTGGGCGTGGGCCCGCGCTTACGAGCAGGCCGGTCTCGATTATTACCCGAAACTGGTCAGCGCCGTTCCGTTCACGCCGGCGCCGAGCACCCGCCTGCTGCGCGCCGACCCAAACGATGAGGAGGCGGCGGAACGGTTGTTGTCAGCGGCGACGACGCTGGCACGCGACACCGGGTGTTCCTCGATGCACATCCTGTTTCCGGGAGAAGACGAACTGCCGGCTCTCGAGCGCCAGGGGCTTCTGATTCGCAAGGACTGCCAGTTCCACTGGTATAACCGCGGGTACGAGAGTTTCGACGACTTCCTTGCCACGTTCACGTCCGCGAAACGCAAGAAAGCCCGACGGGACCGTCGCCGGGTTGCGGAAGCCGGCATCAGCTTTCGTCGCCTGCGCGGCGCTGAGATGGACACCGGGCACTGGGCGGTGGTCTATGCGCTGATCGCGCGGACCTTCATGCTGCGCGGTTCGCTGCCGTACTTCAACCAGGCCTTTTTCGAAGGACTCTCGGCGAGGCTCGGTGACAACCTGCTGGTGATACAGGCCGAAAAAGACGATCAGCCGATTGCGGCCGCGGTCTTCTTCGAGAGCGACACGGCACTGTACGGTCGCTACTGGGGAAGCGACGGGCACTACGACGCATTGCACTTCGAGACCTGCTACTACCAGGGGATCGATTACTGCATCGAAACCCGCAAACAGCGCTTCGAACCCGGCACGCAGGGGGAACACAAGGTTGCACGCGGCTTCGTGCCAACGACAACCTGGTCCGCCCACTGGCTGGCACATCCCGAGTTTGCAGGTGCGATCGAACGCTATGTCGACGAGGAAGGGCGGCACATCGACCGCTACATGGATGCCGTCGACGCGCACACGCCATACAAGTCCGGCGGAGACTCCGGTTGAACGGTGGTCGGGTCGTCTGGCTCGCCAACGAGCCCCCCGGTAATTTTCCACCCGTTGCCGATGCGCTGCGCGAACCCAACGGGTTGCTCGCCGCCGGCGGGGACCTCGACTCGACGCGATTGCTCGAGGCGTATCGGCGCGGGATCTTTCCCTGGTACGAAGAGGGTCAGCCGCTGTTGTGGTGGTCTCCCGATCCCCGCTGCGTGTTTCTTCCCGGCGACTTCCACGTTTCACGGCGCCTGCGCCGGGAGATTCGGCGCCGGCCATGGGAACTGCGGTGCAACACGTCATTCAGCGAGGTAATCGGGGCGTGCGCCGCCCCTCGCCGGTATCAACCGGGGACGTGGATCACGCCCGACATGCGCAACGCATACGAACGGCTGCATGCCGAGCGGTGGGCCCATTCCGTCGAGGTCTGGCTGGACGGCGATCTCGTCGGTGGCCTCTACGGCCTCGCGATCGGGCGCGCCTTTTTCGGCGAATCGATGTTCAGCCGGCGCTCGGACGCGTCCAAGCTGGCGCTGCTGTTGCTGGAGCACCTGCTTGCCCGGCACAGCTTCGGTCTCCTCGACTGCCAGGTCCGCTCCGCGCATCTTCTTTCGCTCGGCGCACGACTCATCCCGCGGCAGGACTTCATCGCCCTGCTGGACGAACTCTGCGCGCAGCCCACGCCGTTCAACGGCTGGCCGGAAGCGTGTGGAACCGCTCGAGCGCCTCCTCGTTAGCACTACAGGATTTTCAGACTCTTGGCGAAAGAAGAAGCCATTCAGATGGAAGGCGTTGTGACGGAGACGCTGCCCAACACGACATTCCGGGTCGAACTCGAAAACGGCCACGTCGTGACGGCGCACATTTCCGGCAAAATGCGCAAGAATTACATACGTATTCTCACGGGCGACAAGGTCACCGTGGAACTCACTCCCTACGACCTTTCGAAGGGCCGTATCGTCTACCGCGGACGTTAGCCGCCAGCCCTACCTACTCCTCCGGCAGGTGCTCAAGCTCGCGGAGTACCGGTTCTAATACCAGGTCCAGTTCGCCGTCACTGCTGACGGTGATCTTCACGTGCCCGCCGCCTTCGAGGCTGCCACAGAGCAGCTCTTCGGCCAGCGGGCGCTTGATGTATTCCTGGATGATGCGAGCCATCGGCCGGGCGCCCATCTTCGGATCGTAGCCGCGCTCGGCAATCCAGTTGCGCGCCTCGTCGTCGAGTTCCAGCGTCACGGCATTGCTGCCGAGCTTGGCCTCGAGTTCGACGACGAGCTTGTCGACGACACGCAGGACCGAGTCCATTTCGAGCGCCGCGAACTGGATGATGGCATCGAGGCGATTGCGGAACTCCGGCGTGAAGGATTTCTTGATGATCTCCATGCCGTCGGCCGAGTGGTCCTGATGGGTAAATCCGATCGAAGCGCGACTCATCTCCTGCGCGCCCGCGTTCGTCGTCATGACCAGGATCACGT
>JARRMH010000452.1:0-2661 GCA_037386205.1 Woeseiaceae bacterium
AGCGGGTGCCCCATGGCGATGGCGCCGCCATTGACGTTGATGCGGTCGTGCGGCACGTCCAGCACGTCCATGTAATGCAGAACGACCGAGGCGAAGGCCTCGTTGAGTTCCCACAATTCGATGTCGGACGGGGTCATGCCGGCGCGTTCCAGCGCTTTCAGCGACGCCGGCGCCGGGCCGGTCAGCATGATGGTCGGCTCGGTGCCGATCGAGGCGAAGGAGCGGATGCGGGCGCGCGGTTTCAGCCCCATGCGTTCCCCCGCCTCCGCGCTGCCGACCAGTACGGCCGCGGCGCCGTCGACGATGCCGCTCGAATTGCCGGCGGTATGGACATGGTCGATGGCCTCGATCTGCGGGTATTTCTGGATCGCGACGTCGTCGAACCCGGCCTCCTCGCCGATTTTCGCGAACGCCGGGTTCAGCCCGGCGAGGTTCTCCAGCGTGGCGTCGGCGCGCACGGTCTCGTCGTGGTCGAGCACGACCGCGCCGACGTGGTCGACGATCGGCACGACCGAGCGTCCCAGGCGTGCGCCGCGCGCTGCTGGCTGGTCAGCGCGTAGCGGTCGGCATCCTCGCGGCTGATGCCGTTCAGCGTCGCGATCAGGTCGGCGCTGATTCCCTGCGGCACGAAGTGCGTGTGGTAGGCGACCTGCGGGTCGATGGCCCAGGCCCCGCCGTCCGACATCATCGGCACGCGCGACATGGACTCCAGGCCGCCGGCGACCACGGCGTCCGCCATGCCGGACATCACCTGGCCGGCCGCGTTGTTGACCGCCTCGAGCGCCGAGGCGCAGAAACGGTTGATCTGCTGGCCCGGGACGGACTCCGCGTAGTCCGCGTTCATCGCCGCGACGCGCCCGACGTTCGCGCCCTGTTCGCCCACCGGCGCGACACAACCCAGGATCACGTCGTCGAGGATCGCCGTGTCCAGTTCGTTGCGGTCACGCAAGGCGCGCAGGATCTGCGTGGCGAGGTTGATCGGCGTCACCGCATGCAGGGCGCCGCCCGGTTTGCCGCGGCCGCGGGGCGACCGCACATGGTCGAAAATGAATGCTTCCGTCATCGGGGGGTCCTCTGTGATCAGGTGGCGCGCAACAGGCGCACGAAGTTGCGTTTGAAGTCCGCGTAGGCGGCGGGCAGGTCGAAATCCGGACTGACCTGCCACTGCTGGTTGATGCCGATCAGGGCGCCGTAGTACTGCTCGGCGAGGCGCACCGCGGAGAGTTCCGACTGGATTTCGCCGCGTCGCTGGCCGTCGGCGATCCAGTCGGCGACCGATTCGCGCTGGATCTGCATGAATTCCGTGACGTTGGGCTTGAATTCCGACGACGGGTCGATTGCCGCACCCCACAGGATGTACTGCACGCGGATGTATTCCGGGTGCCGCAGCACATGGGCGAGGTGGGTATCGATCGCGATTTCGAGCGCCTCGATGCCGGACTTGCCGGCCAGCGCCCGGGTGAGTTCACGCGACCACGCGGCCGACAACCGTTTCAGCACGGTGCGGAACAGGCCGGCCTTGGAGCCGAAATGATGGGTCGCCAGGCCACGGCTGTAGCCCGATCGTTCGCCGATCGCGACCAGCGTGGTGCCCCGAACGCCCGCCTCGCTGAGCAGTTCGATGGCGGCCCTGACCATGCGGGTCTCGGCCAGCGCCGTGCGTTCGGCCTGGGTCAGGGACTGCTCGGGATCGCTGCGGGCGGCGTCGGCGTGCGGCATGCTCAAAAAACTTGTTAGTGACAAGCAAGTGTAGCATCCGCGTCGACCAAGTCAATCGACCCGGGCGCGGCGGCGACGGCTCGAACACGGCCATGAAAAAAGCCGGCCCCGGGCCGGCTTTCTTCTTCGCGAACGGGTGTCGTTCCCCTGATCGCGGCGTTCAGTGCACTTCGAAATCCGCCACCAGCGCGTTCAGCGTGTCGCCTTCGACGCGGGTCTGGTGGTTGTACAGGTCGTGCGTCACGCCCATCGTCAGCTCGGCGCCGTTGCGCAGCGCCGCACGCATTTCGGGCGTGAACTCGAAGCGCATGAAATGCACGGCCGAGGTTTTTTCGTCGGTCGACCGGTCGAGGTCCTCGTTGGCGATCGCGTAGACCTTTTCGTGGCCGTCGACCTGCACCCAGACGTGGTTTTCGACGCCGGCCAGTTCGGCCAGGCGGCGCCGGCGCACATCGACGTCCTCGAACTCGAACATCGCGGTGCACTTGAGGTTGCCGCCGTCGGGGATCAGCGGGTTGTAGGCGTCGAGTTCCTCGTGGATGCCGTCGGCTTCGAAAATGCGCTCGATACGCAGCATTTCCTGCACCTGGTACTGGATCGTCAGGCGATCCTCGAAGTACAGCGTCAGGTTCGGGCCGATGTCGACCCGGCGATGTTTCTTGTGTTCGAGTACGCGGGCGCGGAACTCGCCCCGCCGCTCGGCGTACTGCTCGACGAAGTCAAACAGCTCGGCCAGGGTGACGAGGCGATAGTCCGCGCCGGCAAGCGGCATGGCCTGGGCGGTTTGTTCGGTGAAGAGGTCGGCGTCTGTGCCTCCGGTGATGGAGCGATGCAGAAAACGCATCGTGCCATCGGCGGTGAACTCAACGAGGGTGCCGAACGTCGGGCCGTCACCATAAGCGGCAATCAGGTCTCGGGAGCCGCCTTTGCGGTCGGCCCGGA
>JARRMH010000453.1:0-2933 GCA_037386205.1 Woeseiaceae bacterium
CGACGCGGTCACGCGCACGATGTCCGGCGCCAGGACGGCAAGGCGCACCGGCGCCGCACCGGCCTGCCGCGGCGTAACGACGATGCCGTCCTCTGTCGTGTCAAAGGGTGGCACATCCGGTGCCGTGCAGGCGGCGCACGCAAGAGCGGCCAGCAGCGCGAGTACAGTGAACTTACATTTCATCGGTGTTCTTCCCCGGTATTGCCTGATAGGTAGCGAGCGTGACGCGCAGGACCTCGTCGCGCTCCCTGAAATTGAGACCCCAGTCGATCTGGTCGCCGTTCCAGCGACGCAGGGTCTCCCAGCGGCCATCGCGAAAAGCGACTTCCTCCACCGCGACGAACTCCATGTGTTCGGCCGCGCGCGACTCGGGCAGCGCGAAGGACACACGCACGTTGCGGCCCGTGACGAGATAGGTGTCCTCGTCGAGCTGCGCGATCAGGGCGCCCGCGTTGGTGGCCGGCTCGCGTTTCGGGTACTGCTTGAGCCACTCCGCGTCGATGTGGCCGAACTGCCATTCGTGGAAGGCCAGCGTCGCGGTCCAGTCGCCGAGGTCGAGGACGACCGGCTGCGAATCGTCGGGTCGCGCCGCGCCCCATACCGGCTGCTCCAGCGCGAGGCGTGCCCACTCGGCATAACCCGTGTAATCGATACCGAATGGCGAGAAGCCAATCGCCCCCTTGCCGAGCGTCTCGAAGAAAAAGCGCGCGTCCTCGACGCCATTGCCGACTTCGGAAACGAACAGCGCATTGTCCGGTCGCGCATAGTGGTCGAGGATGGCCCGGTACCTCGCACTCTCGCGGTCATAGATATCCGGGGACAGGAAGTCCAGCGCCGGGGCGGCCGCCTTCCAGATGTCGAGCACGTTCCAGGTCGGACCGCCTGATGCATACGTCAGGGGATCCTGATCGTTGAGCGGATCGCGTTGTGCTGCATTGGTGTACATCGGCAGGTCGAGGATCTTCTTGCCCGCCGCGGCCAGTTCGCCCACGTAGGACGCGATCGACCAGGCATGGAAATACTCGTCGGCGTCGTCGGCGAACGCCGCGCGCCACGAGGCACCCTCCGCTTCGAGCCGGTCGAGCAGCACCGCGGGTGGGGCCGCGGCGAACAGCGCCTCGGCCGCCGGCGAGTAGTCACGCACGCTGCCATACGTGCCGGTCTCGTTCTCGACCTGCACCATGATGACCGTGTGCTCCCGGTCGGCCCTGGCGAGGTGCCGCAGCAGTGCGGTGAACGCACGTTTGTCGGCTTCGAGCGTCGTCCGCGCCAGCGGCGTCAGGGCATAGGACAATTCACCGTCCTGTTTCACGAGTCGCGGGAACCGGTCGGTGTCCAGCTTGACCCACGCCGGCGCATACGTTGCCGACGTATTCTTGAACGCGCCGAACCACAGCAGGACAAGCCTTACGTCGTTGGCGCGGGCCTCGTCGAGCAACGTGTCGACGAAAGAGAAATCGAACGTTCCCTCCTGCGGTTCGACCTGCTCCCAGGCAATCGGCACCTGCACGGTGTTCGCACCGATCTCTTCGATAGCGGGCCAGACTTCGTCGAGCACGGCCGGGTAGTTGCTCGAGTTGTTTACCTGCGCGCACAACAGCAGGTACGGCTTGCCGTCGACAAACAATGCGTGACGGCCGTCCTGCTCGACCATGCGCGGCAGTTCGGCGCCGGCCACGGCGTTCGACAGGCATGCAACCAGGATCAGTGCACGGTAGCGGAATTGCATTGGGACTACTCCGCGATCGGCATCTCGAACGGTGTCATCGGCGCCATCGTGTCGTCGTAGACATTGAGAAGTGGCGAGTCCGCCCAGCCGTAGCGCACCAGCGTGGGCTGCATGCCGGCCGGTACGTCGACGATGATCGAGCCCCACGCGAGACGGGCGCTCGCAAACGCGCACGAGGTCCGTGACTCGCACAGCTCGATGCCGACCACGCCGTCGCTGGCGACCGTTCGCAGCGGCGGGTAGGTTGTCGCAACGGCGACCACCACGTGATTCCCGACCATGCGCGTACTGACCGGTGCCGGGCTCGTCGTGCCGGCCGCCGGTGATGTGCCGTTCTCATAGAGGAACAGGACTTCGCGCGCCATGCGCTCGCCGACGATGCGCTTCTGGGTCGGGTGGATGTCGTGCACGTCGCCGACGTCGGCGATCACGGCCATGGCCATGTGCGGATCGTCGGCCGCGGCGCGCCGCTGCGCATCGCGCAACGCCGCCCAGGCCGACGTCCCGGGCGAACTCGACAGCGCCCCGAAACTCGCCAGCTGCGCCAGGACGAACGGTGCATCGGGTGAGGCAAAACGCGCCCGCAGATCCTCGGCGAGCAGCGCCTGCAGCCGGGCGTAATCGTCGGCGTCACTGACATTCGATTCGCCCTGGTACCAGGCGATGCCTGCGAGCCGCATCGGCGCCAGGGACGCAAGCATGCCGTCCGCGATCGTCGCCAGTCCGCTGCCGCCGACCCACGGCGCCCTCGGCGGCGAGCCGCTGCCATCGAGCGTCGCCGAGCGACGGTAGCGCCAGGGGCCCGCGAGCGAGACGGGCTCCGCGTCGCCGAATTCGATGCGCCGTTCCTCGGGGCTGCCCCACAATCCGCCGCCACCGCCGGTATCCGTGACCCGCACCGCGAGCACGTTGCGGCCCTCGCGCAACGTTCCGGCGGGCACCGTGTATTGGCGCGGCGTATCCCACCCGGACATCACCCCGACCTCGACCCCGTTGATGAACGTCGTGTCGATGTCGTCGGCGGGGCCGAGACTGATAACACCCTCCCGGGCCGCCTGCTCCGCTGTCACCTCGAAGGTCTTGCGATACCAGAGCGTGCCGTCGAACCCGGCGAGCACGGGGATGCCGGCGTCGTCCCAGAAACCGTCCGCAACGATCTCCGGCCAGTTCCGGTCGTTGAAATCCGGACTCGACCAGCCGGCCG
>JARRMH010000454.1:0-2776 GCA_037386205.1 Woeseiaceae bacterium
TCTGCGGTTTGGGCGGGCGCCGGAAACAGCTTGGGAATTGGATTCGTTCGCGTTAGGTGAGGGTGGGTCATCTATCTTGCGGATTCTATTAATTACCTGATCGCTAGCTATTCCTGTCGACCAGGCGGTTGCCGGGTATATTCCTGCCGGCGCGTGGATCATTGAAACTACTGAAGAGCGTTTCGATGTCGGAAATAGGGAAAGCGTGCCCCAGCAACAACCCAGGGTGTCTGTGTGTAGCGCGTGAATCTTTCGTGGATATGAATCGAATCAACCACTTAAATTTCTGAAAAATCCGCGTGTCGGCTATCGACTAGCCGTCCGTAGGTGCAGCGATGCGATGAGCTCGTCACCGCGCACTCGATTCAGCAGCTCGCTCCAGTCATCGGCTTCTTCAGCATGCTCGACGTTTTCCCTCATTACCTCGATCTTGCGGTCGAGCTCCAGTTTCATCGCCTTGAATCGTTCATCGTCACGCAACGCATCGATGATCAGATTCTGATCCAACGTCCACATTTCATAAGACATGAGGCTGACAAACCCTTCATCGATCGCATCGCGCAACGCATCCAGTGCAGCGTCATTGCGCCCCTGCAACACGAGAATCTCCACGTCGCTGATGCCATGGCCACCGATGCCGGTCCTCGGCATCTGCGACACGACTTGCTCGGCCTCGTTCAGCAACTGTTCGGCCCGGCGGGCGTCGCCCATCTGCTGGTAGGCATACGCGAGCAGGATGGCTGAACGAAAATTCTGCCGGTCGACGCTTTGCGACGTATCACTCGAGAGTAAAGGGTTTGCGCGGAGCAGGTACTCCTGTGCCTTGTCGAAGTCCCGCATCATCAGCGCAGACATCGATATCAGCGGATACGCGAACTTTGCTTCAATATCGGTATTGAGCTGGAGTTCTTCGAGCACCGTGATCGTGCCGCGGAAGTCACTATCAGTGAAACGCATGAAGCCTTCGCCCATGCGATACATCGGATGATCGATGGAGAACAGTTCGCCGAATTCTTCAATCGCGTCAATGTCGCCGAACTCGATCAAAGCACCCATTATGGATCCCCTGGTCATCGGGTCATCCGTCTTCGTTTCCGCGAGCAATGCCCAGGCGACCGCCTCATCGAGTCGGCCGAGGCTCATCAGGTGGTTGGCCATATACTGATACGGAGTCTCCCAGTCAGGAAATATCTCCATGGCTTTGACGAGCAACTCCAGTGCTTTCTCGGGCTCTCCCTGCTGGGCATAGAAGCCGGGGAGATTCACATAGGGGATGCGGCCCAATGGATCCACTTGCAGGGCCTTGTTCAGCAGCTCTATGGCTGTCTCGTAGTCGCCCTCGGATTCCCGCAGCGATGAGAACCAGACGTACGTGTTGCTCAGGTTGGGGTTCAACTGGATCGCGCGCTGGAAGGATGCAGCCGCTTCTGCGTTGCCGTCGCCGATCCGCGTGGCCGACCACTGGGTAAGTTTCAGCAAGCCGTGGACCGCGTGGGCTTCGGCAAGCTGATCGTCCAGCCGCAGTGCCTTGTCAATCGCCCTGGATGCGAGGTCGAAGGCTTGGGACGGTTCGATCGCGCGGTGGTTGATCAGTGTAACCAGGGCCGTTTCTGCAAGTCCGGCGTAGGCCTGGGCGTAATCCGGGTCGATCTCGATGGCCTGGCTGAACTGAGTCCGGGCCTCCTGCAACGTATCAAACCGGCGCAAATAGAGATTGTTGCGGCCGGCTGTGTAATACGACAACGCTTCGATGCTCTTCGTCGGCATCACGGCGAGGCGCACTTCCTCTTCCGGTGTCAATGCCGCTCGCAAGGCGGTCGCGATCTGGGTCGATATCTCGCTCTGGATCGCAAACAGGTTCTCTGTCGTCAGAGCGCGATCGTAGCTGTCCGCCCACAGGTGCTCATCCGTTGCCGCGTCGATCAGCTGTACGGAAATCCTTACGTTATCGCCCGACCGCTGCACGGCCCCCTCAACGATCGTCGTAACACCGAGTTCTGTGCCGATATCGCGCAGCTTCTTGGTGGTATCGCGATACTCGTTGACCGACGTCCGCGATATGACGCGTAGCGAGTCGATATCTGCGAGGCGGGTGAGCAGGTCGTCGTGAATACCGTCGGCAAAAAACCGGTTGTCAGGATCCGGGCTGCGATTCGAGAATGGCAGGACCGCAATCGAGGGCGTCTCGGTTGCAACGCCTGTTTCCTCGGCAATGTCCTCATCGCGAATGCCGGTTACATTCAAAGTAATCGATACGCCGAGGGCCAGGACGAGGAGGGTGATAATAATGGCATTCGATTTGCCACGTTTTCGCGGCGCCTTGTTGCTGTGATCGATTTCGCTGTCGAGCTTGACGCCCTCCGGCGTCACCTCGCCGAAGGTCGGCAGCAGAACGGAGCCGGCCTCGATCACGATCCAGGCGCCCAGCGCGTACGTGGCGGCGAGCCGCAGCACGTTACGCCGCCTCAATTCAGTGAAGAACGATGCCATTTTCGAATTATCGCCTGATTTTGGGCTACGTGCAGCGCCCAGGACCTGCGTGTCGGGGGAGTGAATCTGCCTGCGATGCTGACCTGTCGCCTCTACCTCACCTCAGCTGACTGTCTTTGCTGCCACGGCGGTTGTAGCCGCTCACCGCTGTCACGTTTTTGTCGTACTCAGCCTGGCACTTGATGCAGAGGCGAACGCCGGGCACAGCCAGCCGACGGGCCTGTGGAATGGCGGCGCCACATTCAGCGCAGCGCTCGAGGCTTTCGCCTCGCGGCAACTGGTCGCG
>JARRMH010000455.1:0-4607 GCA_037386205.1 Woeseiaceae bacterium
GCTGCAGCGCGCCGCGCGCGAAGAGCGCCTGCCGGTCCACCTGGACGGAGCGCGGGCCTTCAATGCCGCGACCGCGCTGGGCGTGGGGATCGACGAGGTCGTGGCCGGCTACGACAGCGCGTCGATCTGCCTCAGCAAGGGTCTCGGTGCGCCGGCGGGCACGGTGCTGCTGGGTTCCGCCGCGTTCCTGAAGGTCGCCCACCGCTACCGCAAGGCGTTCGGAGGCGGTCACGCGGATCTGGCAGTGGAAGAGGGCAAGGACGTTTCCGCCTACGATCGCGATCTCGAAGCGATGCTCAGCCAGGACCGATCGGGCATATCGGACTCCGGTGGGAGACGTAAACCAGCCGCGTTCGAGTTCAATCACCTCATCGAGAGCCGTGTGTCCACGCACCATCGGCGCCGCCTTCTTTTCGACCACCATCGGCTCGATTTGTTGCATGACCTGCGGGTTGCTCATGTACATCTTGACCATTTCGTCCGAGTTCTCGTAGCCCGCGCAAATCTCCTCGACCCGCGCTCGCACATCGTTCTCGTCGGCCTTGATGCCATGCTCCGCAATCACCTGGCGCAACAGGAGGCCGAGGCGCACCCGCTTGTCGGCCGCCTCGCGAAAGCTCTCCATCGGCGGGGCCTTGTCGTGATCCTCGATGCCCATGCGCTCCATCGCCTCGTGCTGCATTGAGTGCATTTCCTCGTGCACCATTGCCCGGGGGACATCGAGCGGGTTTTTTTCGAGCAGCGCATTCATGACCTGCTCGCGGACGTCGGTGTCCACTTTTTGCCGGGCCTCGCGCTCCATGTTCTCCCGAACTTCATTCTGGAACTGCTCGAGCCCGCCGTCCGTCACGTTGAAAGACGCCGCAAATTCATCGTCCAGCTCGGGCAGCACTTCCTCCGTAACCTTGTGCACCTTGATGGCGAAATCGGCTTTCTTGCCCGCCAGTTCCTCGGCCGGATAATCCTTGGGGAACTTGACCTTGATGGTCTTTTCCTCGCCGGCCGTTACGCCCTTGAGCCCCTTCTCGAAATCCTCCAGCATCTGGCCCTGGCCGAGCACCACCGGCACTTCGCCGCCGGAACCGCCCTGGAACTCCTCGCCGTCGATAGTGCCCGTAAAGTCGACGATGACGCGGTCGCCGTCCTTCGATTTGCGCTCCACGTCCTCCCACGACGCCCGCTGGCGACGCAGGCTCAGCAGCATGTCGTCGAGATCGGCATCGCCTATTTCGACGACCGGCCTCGACACCTTGATCTTGTCAAGGTCCTTCAGCCTGACTTCGGGCAGGACCTCGAAGGTCGCGACGTAGGTGAAGTTCTTGCCGTCTTCGCCCTCGGTCTCGATCTTCGGGCCGCCGGCGGGGCGCAGGTTCTCCTGGACGACGGCGTCCGAGTAGCTCTTCTGCATGATCTCGCCGAGGACCTCCTGGCGGACCTGCTTGCCGTATTTCTGGCGCACGACCCGTGGCGGCACCTTGCCCGGACGGAAGCCCTTGATCTTCGCGGTCTTGCTGACGGATTTGAGGCGCGAGTCGACCTCGTTTTCGATGCGCTCGATCGGCACCTCGACGCGCATGCGGCGTTCCAGAGCACCTGTCGATTCGACAGTGACATTCATGTTTTCAGATCTCTCAAGTTCTGGTTTGTTTCGGGCCTGCAGGCCCTCCCACGACAGTTGGCTGGTGCGAAAGGGGAGACTCGAACTCCCACGGGTTACCCCACTGGAACCTAAATCCAGCGCGTCTACCAATTCCGCCACTTTCGCTCAACGGTGCGACGACGAACCCGCACTTTCTTGCCAGCCGGGCATTATACCCGCAGCGGTTTCCGTATTGGAACAGGTGATTGGCATCGCCGTAACTGCGGTATATTGGCGCCATGTCCGACGGAATCCACAACAAGCCGCCGCACCACGGCATGAACGTCGAGGCGCTCAGGCGTTCGGCGACGGGCTTCGCGCTCGATCGCGACGACCTCGACGACGACCCGATCGTGCAGTTCGAAAAGTGGTTTTCCTACGCCTGCGAGACCGTGCCGATGGACCCCAACGCGGTCACCCTGTCGACGGTCGACAGTGCATCGCGGCCGTCCAGTCGTACCGTGTTGCTCAAGTCCTTTGACGAGAACGGCTTCGTCTTCTACACCAACTACGAAAGTCGCAAGGCGGCCGATATCACCGCCAACCCGAATGTTTCGATGCTGTTCTTCTGGTCCGAAGCCGCCCGGCAGGTAAAGATTCGCGGCACGGCCGAAAAGATCCCGACGAGCGAATCGCTGAAGTATTTCCTGTCGCGTCCGCGTGGCAGCCAGATCGGCGCCTGGGTGTCCCACCAGAGCAGCGTCATCTCGTCTCGCTGCTCGAGGAAAAGTTCCAGGAGATCAAGCGGAAGTTCAGGGAGAAAGACGTGCCACTACCCGCGTTCTGGGGCGGCTACCGGGTCGTGCCCGACCAGATTGAATTCTGGCAGGGCCGTGCCAACCGCCTGCACGATCGTTTCGAGTATACGAAGCAGGATGACGGCCGCTGGACGATCGAGCGCCTTGCACCGTAGCTACCCGGGCGTGCAGGCATAGGGCAACGGGCGCGGTGGCGGCCGCTCGACGTTCTCGCGCTGCAATATCCGGACAAGGTAGGGAAACGGGCTCGGGTCGAACTGCCGGTAGCTCAGCCAGTTCGCCAGTATGAACGGCACCTCGGGAATATCGAACAGCCGCAGCACTTCGAGCGCCCGCTCGTCCTCGCCCATCATCTTCAGGATCAGCCACGTGGCGTTGCCCGAGTTGACCGTGGGTTCGCCCCCGTAGAAGGTATCGAAAATTTCGCGTACCTCGTCGATGCGGTCCTCGGCGCAAGCCTGGCGTGCGCGCATCAGTATGTGCGCAGCGCCGTACCGTTGTGCGAAACCCTGCATGACGTCGCTTGCCTCATCGACGCGCTGCGCGAACAACCGAGTGCGGTGGGTCTGGTACATGATGTTGGCAAGCGGCCATTGCTCGATCGCCGCGAGTCCGTAGTCAGCACTATCATTCGGGTCGAGATGCAGGTAGGCGTAGTCCATGAAGAAACTGGCCGCTTCCGGACGGGTCAGCCCTGCCTCGCGCAACACGACCAATGCTTCAGTAATGCTCGTTGCATCGGACGCGGAATTCGCTGTATCGAGATACGCCTCCCAGGCAACCAGATCGTTCGGGCGCAGATCCAGATATTCCCGATACAGCCTGAGTGCCTCCCTGAACCGCAGGTCGACGTCCGCCCGCCGAGCGCGCAGCAAGAGCGCGTCGGTCTCATTTCTGGCCGTTTCGATGGCCCTGTCGTTGCGTTCGTAGAACTCCTGCAGCATATCCGCCAGCTCAACCTCACTGGTATCGAGCTGGAACGATGTTAATGACATCTGCAAAATCCAGTACTGTGCAGCAGCCCCATGCGCGTACGAGAAATCGGGATCGACCCTGCGCGCTTGTTCGAAGTATTCGTAGCCCTCGCGCATCATGTCCCGGTTGTTCTCCAGGAGCGAACGCGTGTGCAGCGCCGCCCCATGGAGGTATGCGCGATACGCCTCGACGGAACTCGTGCCGACTTCGAGCATGTCCTTGAGCGATTCCGGGTCCATCGTCGTCTCGAGCGCGCTGGCAATCTGGATCGCGAGGTCTTCCTGAATCTCGATGACGTCGGTCGCGTTGCGGTCGTAGTTCTGTGACCACAGGTGGAAGCCGTCGGAAGCACGAATCAGCTGGGCCGTTACGCGAATCCGCTCCCCCGCCCGGCGTACCGAGCCCTCGAGCACGTGTGCCACGCCGAGCTCTCTGGCGATCGTCGGAATATCCTTGTCGGTGCCCTTGTAGGCAAAGGTCGACGTGCGCGCCGAGATCAGCAGGTCGGGCGTGCGTGCCAGCGCGTTGAGAATCTCCTCCGCGAGTCCATCCGCAAACCATTCCTGGTCCTGGTTCTGGCTGAGATCAGAGAACGGCAGCACGGCGACCGATTTCTCGATTACCTCGCCGGTCGACGTTACGCCGTCCTCTCCGCCCGATAACCAGACTTTGTCGACGAGCAGCACGATGACGGCCAGTGCGAGCACACCGCTGATCATGTGATTGAGCTTCTGGCCCGTCTGCGGGGCGACGGACTGTGAACGGTCGACGTTCTTCTCGAGCCGTATGCCGTCCGGCGTCAGCTCGAGGGCCCACGCCGCGACAAGCGTCGGGATGAACAACACGACGAGCAACAGGAAGATGAACCGGCTCACCCACTCCGGCAACGTCAGCATCGGTACGAGAATGTCGGCCAGCTGGATAACCAGCCACGACGCGACGAGGTAGGCGATCGCCACCCTGAAGACGTTGCGCCGCCTGAGTTCTTCGATGAGCTTCATTCTGCGGCGAGTATAGCGCAGGCCATAAGATAAAGAGGCCGGGAGATTGCTCTCCCGGCCAGTTTAAAGGCACGAAGCCTTCGAGGGGGGTTATGGCGGAGTGAGCCCGAAGGCTCACCCCTTGACCCGATGGTTAATTGCCCGCGTCGATGATGGTCTCGCGACCCTCTTCGAATTCCTGCGGTACCCAGCTGTTCTGGAACGCATGGCCCTTGGTCGAACTGTCGGCGTGGC